>CAZAKW010000350.1:0-3006 GCA_964485835.1 uncultured Bacteriovoracaceae bacterium | reverse complement strand
GGTCCGCGCTTGGCACCGGCTTCATCATCGATTCAAATGGCCTCATCCTCACGAACAATCACGTAGTCGCCGAAGCGGACGAAATCAAAATACTCTTCACCGAAGATTTCGACGAAAAACCGACGGAAGGGAAAGTCGTCGGGCGCGATCCTGATCTTGATTTAGCGCTCATTAAGGTCGAAACCGATCGGAAATTGGAACCTGCTAAGCTTGGGAACTCTGACGAACTCGAAGTCGGGGAATACGTAATGGCGGTCGGAAATCCCTTCGGCCAGGGGCATTCGGTCACCCACGGGATTATTTCGGCAAAGGGGCGTCGCTCGCCCGATTTCGCTCTCGCGAGTTACATTCAAACCGACGCTCCGATTAATCCCGGCAATTCCGGAGGACCGCTTGTGAACATGAAAGGGGAAGTCATCGGAATCAATAATGCGATCGATGCGCGAGCCCAGGGTATTGGTTTTGCGATCCCGATCAATCTTGCCACCGCCGTACTGCCCCAGTTGAAAACGAAAGGCACGGTCGCTCGCGGCTACATTGGTATTCAAGTAAATGATCTGACTCCAGAGATCGCGAATCGAATCGATGCTCCCAAGAATGCTCGCGGATGCTTTGTCGCCCATGTCTATCCTGGCGATCCGGCCGATAAAGGCGGCGTCCGGCCCTACGACGTGATCACGGAAGTGAACTCAAAGAAGATCAACTCAGCAAACGATCTGATCGTGGCCGTTACGGCCGCAAACGTGGGCGATATGGCAAGCGTGAAGGTGCTTCGCGGTGGCAAAGAAAGAAACCTTAAGGTAAAAATTGGTTTACGCCCCTCGACTTCGCCAACTGCCCGCCGCTCACGAGGGACCTCGCCGACGGACCCGGCACAAACCCTTTCCGGACTTGAAGTGGAAGAACTGACGCCCGATACCGCAAAAGAACTCGGTCTCAAGGACAAGACCCTTGGCGTCGTGGTTTCGGACATCCGCTTCGAAAGCCCCGCCGACCGGGCTGGTCTCTCCCGGGGGGATGTTATTGTCGAAGTCGATCGCAAGCCGATAAAAGGACCTGAGGATTTTTATCGACTCTTAAAACGTAAAAAATCCTATCTCCTCCGTGTACTGCGCGTGGACGAGGGGGGCCAAGAATCGTTTCAGGTCCTCGTCTTGGATTTAAAGTAAAGCTCCTTGACGCTAGGTAAACCGGCCCCATCTTTAAGTTAAGATGAACGGAAAATTTACTGAATCCACGCAAACCCTTCTCCAAACGGCTCAAAGCGAAGCGCTCAGGCGCGACCATCAGGAGTTTCGACCAGAGCACCTGTTTTTCGCCATGGCGGATGGCGATTCGTCTCTTCCGGCGGTCGTTGAGCTTGCCGGCGGATCGCCGCGAAGTCTGGGTCCTTTAGCCGAAGAGCTGCTTAAGAAAATTCCTCAAGTCCGCGGCGGAAACGGGAATCTTTATCCTTCGGGGCACTTAAGCCGGCTACTTGTACAGGCGGAAGACGAGGCGAAACGGCTTGGGGACAGCTACGTGGCACCCGAACATTTATTGCTCGCGCTACTTTCTCCTAAACTCGAAGGCACCGACGTCCAACGCGCGCTCCACCAAGCCGGACTCACCCGAAAGAGCCTCGACGCTGCTCTCGAAAAAACTCGTAAAGGAAAGAAAACCGACTCGGCAAGTTCGGATACGTTAACGAGCGCGTTGGCGAAGTATTGCCGTGATCTAACGGAACTAGCCGAAAAACAAAAACTAGATCCCGTGATCGGCCGTGACGAAGAAATTCGGCGGGTTATTCAGGTCTTATCCCGCCGAACGAAGAATAACCCCGTGCTAATTGGAGAACCGGGAGTAGGTAAGACCGCGATCGCCGAAGGGCTTGCGCTTAGGATCACCAGCGGGGATGTTCCCGAATCACTTAAACACAAACGCCTGCTCACTTTGGACTTGGGCGCGCTGATCGCGGGCGCTAAATTTCGCGGCGAATTTGAAGAACGCTTAAAAACGATCATCAAGGAGGTGAAAGAGGCGGAAGGGGAAGTAATTCTCTTTATCGACGAACTCCACACCTTAGTCGGAGCTGGCGCAAGCGAAGGCGCCATGGACGCGTCGAATCTACTCAAACCCGCACTAGCACGCGGAGAGATCCACTGTGTCGGTGCCACAACACTCGAAGAATATCGTAAGCACATCGAAAAAGATGCTGCGCTTGAGCGACGGTTCCAGCCTGTATTCGTCAAGGAACCGACCGTCGAGGACACGATCTCAATTCTTCGCGGACTTCGCGAGCGCTACGAAGTCCACCATGGAGTGCGAATTCGAGATTCCGCGCTCGTCGCGGCGGCGACACTTTCCAATCGCTACATTACGGATCGTTTCCTACCTGATAAGGCGATCGACTTGGTCGACGAGTCGGCCGCGCGAATCCGCATGCAAATCGAGTCCCGCCCCGAATCCATCGACCAACTCGAACGAAAGATCCTGCGCCTCGAAGTCGAAAAACAGGCACTAAAGAAGGAAACCGATCGCGGATCGAAAGAACGCTTGGAGACCATCAATAAAGATCTCGCGGAACTTAAGGACCAAAGCTCGGTGCTAAAGGCCCGCTGGGAGAACGAGAAAGCCGAAGTCGGAAAACTCAAAGGACTAAAAGAACAAATTGAAAAGATCCGCTTGGATTCAGAGTCGGCAGAGCGGATAGGGAACCTTGAACTCGCGGCTGAACTTCGCTACGGAAAGTTGCTCGCGCTTCAAAAAGAACTGGATGGTCTTACCGAAAACGAAACCACGACTCGCGGACCCAGCCTTTTACAGCAAGAGGTATCCGAGAACGATATCGCGGAAGTCGTCGCGAAATGGACCGGCATCCCCGTCGCGAAAATGCTCGAAGGCGAGCAAGAGAAACTTCTCAAAATGGAAGAGCGGATCGGAAAACGCGTAATCGGACAAGCGAAGGCGCTCGACGCGATATCAAACGCAGTTCGTCGATCTCGGATGGGACTTCAGGAAAAAAAT
>CAZAKW010000349.1:0-3016 GCA_964485835.1 uncultured Bacteriovoracaceae bacterium | reverse complement strand
CTTGGGTCAAGAGAGAACGGAAGAGTCCATTCCTTATTTAGGGGAGTCCCGGCAAAATGGTCGAAATTCAAAACCTGTTAGATAGTAAACTTTTTTAGTTTATAGGTTGCAGATACCTTAGAGCCCGCCACTAAGACTAATACTCAATCCTTTCTTTATTAGAAGCGGTGCGTTATAGCTGAACCCATGGCCGACCGGGGCGCATTCCAAATTTTGACTCCACTTCGGGCATGCGCATTGTCAGCCCTGCTCGCTTTCGCACTATCGGCTTGTGGAAGCGGTCACGTCGAAGGCACGTACGACGACTTACAAAAAGCATCCGACGGCGGTGCGACGTCGAAAATCGAGTGGCACCTAATTGATCTCGTATTTCCGGTCGTCGGCGAGCACCGGTACACAAACGATTGGCACACCCCGAGGGACTCGGGACGAAAGCATCTCGGGACGGACATTCTCGCGAAAAAAATGGTTCCGGTCGTCGCGATCGCGGATGGAGTCGTCGCGTGGGTCCGAGCAAATTCAAAAAAAGGCGGAGAATGTTGCTACCTCGCGATCGACCACGAATCACGCGGATTTGCTTTTCAATCCCGGTATATCCATCTCAATAACGACTCCCCCGGCACCGACGACGGAAAAAAAATCGGTATCGCGCGGGGGATCCGAAAAGGCGTTCGGGTTCGGGCCGGGCAGCTGATCGGGTGGGTTGGCGACAGTGGAAACGCCGAGGGCACCACCTCGCATCTGCACCTAGAAATTCGAGACGAATACCTGCGAGCGGTAAATCCGTATCGCCTCCTCAAAAACGCGACTCGGATCGCGGACGTGATCGGCGCCACTACCGAAACCGAAAGCGTCCATGACGACTTCGCAAAAGTGGTCGTTACTCCAAACGTCGAACACTAACGATTCGGGACGTTAATTCTTTCGATGCAAAAGTTCCGCAAGAGAAATTAACTTTCGACGATAGTCGACGAACTTGCCGGTGAGATCCCTTACGCTCACATCGTGATGGACGTCGGGAATAACCCCATGGTTTTCGATGGGTCGTTTTCCGTTTGCTCGACGAACCTCGGCCATGGAAAGACGATACAGCCAAACATCAAGTCGGTTATCTTTCGGGGGTGATCGGCCGATCACGTAAGCTCCCAAGCCCGGGGCAGTTGCCCCGAAAACGACGGCCCGCTTTATATCCTGGAGCATCGCCGGAACTATATCCGCTGCCGAATAGGACCACTCGTTTTGGAGGAGAATCAACGGTTTTGTGAAAGGCCGCCCCTTCGGCCGTACCGAGTCGATGCTTAAAAGGTGCATCGGACGGGAAAGCTTCCAATCGGTATGGGCGATGTCTTCAAGCACGGCTTTCGCTTCACGATACACTCCCCGCGCGAGCTTTAAGTCGACTGGATAGCCATCGATCGTATCGCCTAAAATTTGCTGTGCCTCTTCGTCGGTTCCGACCGAACGAAGCGCACTTTCTAACTCCGCCCAGTCTTTACCGAGATGGTAATTCCGTGGTTGAAGACTCCAGCGAAGCCGAAGCGGCACGTTTACCGGACGAGCGATCATGCGAGAAAGGAGTTCGTAGAAATACAGGATGGATCCGCCACCATTATTGGTTTGGTCGAACACGAGGACATCCGCACCCTTTTGCATCCGGTCCATCAACGATTCAAATTCGCGCACATGCGCGACCGGATCTTTCGGAAAATACGAAGGAACTCGTACAAATCCGATCCGAGTGCCGGTCTCCGTTCGAGTAATCTCCGCGAAAAAGCGCGCTTGATCCGGGGCTCGCCAAAGGACTCGACCTAACGACGGAACGAAAGGATCGCGATAACCGATCGACGTGACCGTATCGACGTCTTCGATAAACTTGTACCTGTTCGTCTGCTCGTCGAGCACTGCGCGCGGGTCAAGCATCCAATCCTTCACGGGAGCAAGCGTCGCCGCTGAGTGGGGAATACGTTTCCAAACTAGGGTTGTCCGAACGACTCGGCCACTCGAAAGTTTCCGGAAGACGAGGGGGATTCGCCCCTCCGGCAGCCCCCAGCCTTGATACCCGGGCCGGTTTGTCAGGTAGCGATCCGCGTCCGATCGATCGGTCGGAATGTGGTTGAGGGGTCTTAGAATTAAACGGTTCAGCGCCGTCGTCACCGGCATGCCGTCAAATTCCAGCAATTCGTCACCCGCCGAAATTGGAAAGCGTTCTTCGCTAGCCACTGACCGATCGACATGGGTGACGAACGCCCGGCGATCCACCGTCCGCACGCCAAAGGGAAGGGTCGCCGCGGCATCTTCACCGCGGTAAAAAATGTCGGAATGATAATCGCGCGTCCTGCGAAAGAACGTTTTAAAAAGGGCCTGGGTTTCACGAATGCTCGCCAAAGTCCCGACGTCTTCAAGGTGCTCGCGCAGGAGCTCAAATTCGCCTTCTAGCTCCCAGCGAAACTCAGCGAACTTATGGTCCTCAAGCGCGTAGATCCGCTTGAAATCGTCCGCGATTTTTTCAAAAAGCGCCTCCCAAGTCGATTCTTTACGAGAAGCCTGGCTGTGAATGGGGGCACCGTCGGTTGCACCCACCCCTGGACTACAAAGAAGGACTCCAGTGAGGACAATGCGTAAGAATTTCATTCTCAAGCGATCTCGCAAAGAGGGTGAGCGCGCAAGCCCGTATGCCACCCCCGTTTCGGAGCAACTCTCCCCCGATTGGGCCAGGTGATTTCCCGTCGTCCGCCGAACCGAACTCCCCGAAACCCCAAAAGAAAAAGGGAAAGACGGATTCCGTCTTTCCCTTTTTCTTCTAAATTTAGATCTAACCAACCGAGTCGGTCAGTGTCTCACTGCGCCAGAACGTGGTGCTTTTTTATCCGTCGGAATAAAAGCGACCGGATCTGGAATCGAATCCTCAGCCCGCACCAAAAATGTTTCTGGATTCGGAACCGCAAGCGCGAGACGTAAGACTTGATCGGCGTGCTCGACCGGGATGATCTGCATGCCCTTGGTGATGTCCTTCGGC
>CAZAKW010000348.1:0-3043 GCA_964485835.1 uncultured Bacteriovoracaceae bacterium | reverse complement strand
TCCGGAAGTCACGCTTGAACAGCGATTCGCCGAACGGCTAAAAGTCAAAGTGGGCGACCGACTCGGGTTTGACGTCCAGGGGGTTTCCTTCGAGGCCACGATTGTGGGCCTTCGCCGAGTACGGTGGACGAGTTTCCAGCCGAATTTCTTCGTCGTGGTCCAGTCCGGGGTATTGGAAGACGCTCCCAAAACGTACCTCGCCGGAGTACCAAGCCTCGAACTCGAGCAACGAAGACGAATCCAAAACACCCTCGTCGAACGTTTCCCGAACGTATCGGTAATGCAGGTCGAGGAGATGGCCCGTAAGCTGGTGGCGATGTTTGAGCAGATGGGCGCGGCCGTGCGGTGGACCGCCGTCCTTTCGCTTGCGACGGGAATGTTCGTTCTTTTCTCAATTGCCCGCAGGCAGGCCGAACTTCGGCGTCGAGGCGCACTTTTATTGAAGACGGTCGGGGCATCCGCCCGCACGGTGCTTTCGATTTTTCTTTGGGAGTTCGGGATACTCTCGGCCCTCGCGGCTACGTTCGGGGTCGGATTCTCCTTTGTGATTGCACGGATTCTTGCTGTGATCGTTTTCGATCGCGCGGGCGTAGGGGCCTCGTTGACGGGGCTTGGAGTGATCGCAGTCATCGTCGCGATCTCCCTCGTTTCCGTAGTCCTAGCGTCTTATCGGATGGTGCGGGAGCGCCCTTGGCGCCTGCTTCAAGCCGAAGGCGATCGCTGAACCCGCCCGTCGGCGATCGAAACCACCGTCGAACGATTCGCGACGGCGATCGGCCGGGCGAGGCCGAGCGTGTGGTCCGTCCACTTCTGCAAACCTTGCACACCGATGCGAAGAAACCGATATACGCCTACGGTCTCGTTCGCGACTTCCGAGACGAGTTTTCCGCTCAGATTGTGCATGAGTATGCGAGCGAGCCGATGGATCGTTTGGAGTGGCTCTTGGGCCGTTCCCACGCGGGCGGAAAGAGCCTCGAGTTCTTCGATTTTCTTTCCAAGTTCATGGATGGTCTCCCGGTCCGAGACCCGCATGAGCGTTTCTGACTTGAGACTCTTACTTTTTCGATAAAGCTCTTCGGAAGCGCGAATCGTTTCGCCGTAAATACGGTCCAGAACGGAGATGCCTTCGGCGAGTTTTCTTAGATTCTGGACGAGTTCTGGGGAAATCTCGGCACGTTCGAGCTCCTGCCCGACCGGTGGCACCCACCCGCAATACCATTCGCGCGCGAGATGGCCTAGGACCTGGCCATACCAGTTCTCGAGCGAGATGCGTTGGTTGACCAAGGTTTCGTAGTGGATGCCGCCCCCGTCGTCGGTTGCCCGAATCTTTGAGCGATAGACTTCAACTTGCGAAAGGAATTGGTTTGAGCCGAGATTGGCGAAGTGTTCCGCAAGCGACAAATCGCGACGATGCTGCCACTCGGTCGATGCGTAAGTCCAAGCGGCGTAGACCGCTTCGGCGGGAATGTCGTTCACCGCGCTCTCGGCGCCGGGTTTGTTCGGGCGGACGACGTAGTGTCCATTCCCGTAAGGCCCCGTTTCGCGAAAGCGCACCGGTCCTACCGAAACATTCAGCACCCGCGTGCCGAGCACGCTCGCTAAGTGGAGCGCGGCGGTATCCGCCGAAACGACCCACTGGGCGTCGGCGAGAATCTGGGCCCATTGATCAAAGCCCGTCGTTCCCACTTTGGAGTGGATCCGTTTTTCGAAGACGGCCGATCGGCTTCCGATCGCGCGTTCTTCGTTACGTAAGGCCTCGAAGAATTTCTTTTCGATTCCTTTTTCGTGTTTGTCGCCGACCAGGATGATCCGGGTGTCGTCGTGCCTTCGAAGAACGAGAGACGCGAATTTTGCCCAAGATTCGGGACTCCATGTTTTGTCGAAGCTTGAAGCCCCGAGCTGGATCGCAAGCCAGCGGATGCCGGGATGGTTCCAACCGTCGCAGACGAAGGGGGACCGGCGGATCTCAAAAAAGGATTTTGAGGTGACGCTTTGGTTTTCGGAATCTTCCGCTGGCTCGTCGAAGTGGACTTGGAGGGCGGTTAACAACTGGGTCGTCAGGATATCCGTGAGGTGGATCGACTGGACGGTATCCGTTTGTACGACGGAATGGATGTAATGGGACCAGCCATCGATCACGCTTAAGGTGCCGTCACGGCGTCGGGAGTACCCGAGACGAACGCGAGCGGGTAACACGCCCGCGAGAAAACTCGAAGTTTCGCTGTAAGTCCAATTCAAGACGACGTCGTAGGTACTCCGGGCGATCGGTTCAAGCCAAGCGGCAAGTTCGGGAAGCATGCCCGCCGCGTTCCGAGTTCCGTCGAGCATCGGCCGCACTAATTTTTCGGTCGGAAGAGCGAAGACCTGATGGATCCAAGGGCAGCGTTCGGCGGCGCCGGCGAACGATTCGTGAGCGATGTAGGTGATTTCGAGTTCAGGGTAGGCCTGTTGCGCTGCACGCAGAGCCATCAAGCTTTGGATGGAATCGCCGAGACGCGCGAGTTGAACGACGGCGATTCTAATGGAATCCCGTTTCACGCGGACTCCTTTTTCTTCTTGGGTTCGCCCTTAGCGGGACCTTTGACGCCCAAGCCAAGACGTTGTTCTTTTTCGAGCGACTCGAGGAATCCCAGCAAAAGGTTTTCGAGTTCCTTCTCGCTTAAAGGTTCCTCGATGATCGTCTCTTCTACCGAACTACGTCCTTCTTTTGCCATCATTCCTCCGCGATGTTCGACCGAGCTCGTCCTGAGCACGGCGTAATCAGTTAAAAATTTAAGTGCGTGCTTCGATCAACTGGAGCAGTTTCTCGGCTTCGGCGTGACCAGGGTGGATCTGAAGGATCGTCCGCGACGTGCGGGCAGCCGCCACGAGATCCCCCAGGTGAAATTCCATCCCCGCTAAACTGTAGAGAAGATGCGCGTTTACCGGCGCGCCGTCCACGTATTGGCGGAGAAGCTCGCGGGCGGGTGCGTAGTCTTTCAGCGCATAAGCACCTTTGACCGCATGGAAGATCGCTTGGGGTTGTTGGATTTTTAGTCTGAGC
>CAZAKW010000347.1:0-3072 GCA_964485835.1 uncultured Bacteriovoracaceae bacterium | reverse complement strand
ACGACGGTGATTTTAAAAATCTCCTCGTCGACCATGAGTTGAATCCCTTGTTTCTGGAGGCGCGTCTTGAGTTCGTCTAGGGTCGTCGAACTTCGGTAGGTCGCCACGTTCGCCTCGATCCATTTGTAAAAGTCGTCTGGCGATTTGAACTCGTTATCTTCTTCGACGGAGTCCCGGAACTTGAAGAACTCGATCACTTCGTCGTCGGTGATCGTAACGAGAAGTGCTCGCAGCATCGGTTCTTCGATTTTATTGACGTTAATCCCCGGGGTGCGAAACGTCGTGAAATTCGGGGCAAGAACGTCGTACACACCATCGTCGATCGGGTGGATCATGTGGAGCTCGGAAAGACTGTAGAGAGGAGCGCGCTTGTAGGGAATTGTCTGGCGACCGCTGGCATTCTTCGGTTGATAAGAATAATCAACCCATCCGAGGATGTTGTCGTAAACCTCCTCAAGGTCCAGATCCCGGTACTCGGCGGCGAAGTCGGCATCCTTCTTGAATTTTTCCTCGAAGATCCGCGCTAGGAGTTCCTTAAATCCTTTACGTGCTTCTTCGACGTCGTACTTCGGGCTGTCGGTGGGTGATTTGCCGTTTTGCCCCCCGGCATTGGGTGTCTTTGATGTCGGTTTCGCGCTCGGCGACGGCGCGGGAGTGGGCGCCATCGCCGCGATCAGAGAGTTGATTCCAACCTTGCTTGACTCGGATTCGATCGTGGCCGTGAATTTTCCGGGCAGGCTTGAGTCGTTCTGAAATTTCTCGATTTCGTCCTTCAACACCGGGGTCAAACCGGGCGCATTCGCGGGCAAGGGGTAAAAGAAAGGGAATGCCCAGATTTGATCGAGAATGTTCTTAGGGATCTTCGGCAGGTTCGAGCCCTCGCCGCCGAAAGCTTTGAGCTCCCGAAAGGCGCGCAGGCGAAGCAGCGAAATCTTGAAACCCGTTTTCGCAAGATAGTGTGCTTTGATTTGATCGGAGGAATCCGCGGTCGAGCGCGAGTTGACCTGGGCGACATAGGTGAATTCCGTTACCACGACGGAAAGGATCGTAATCGCCGCCAAGACCATAAAAAGGGCGATTCCGCTTTCGTCCCCGGAAATCGGGGATTCGCGCGAGACCAGCCACCGCTTTATTCGCATTTTAAAGCGTAGCATCGAGCCCATAAAACGGGGTCTCCGGTTTGAACATGTAGGTGCCACGGAACGTTAGTTTATTCAGCCCTTCGACTTCGATGGAGAGCTCGATGAGGTCGGGATAGAGACCTTTCATATCGTCGCGATCGGTGTCCCAGGCGCGCTCCCAGGCTTTTTTGTCTTTGCGGTAATAGCGGAACCGAAATCGTTTCAATCCCGGAAGAAGGGGATAGATTTTTGTGCCGGTATCCTTTTTCTCGATGTCGTCGAATACGTTTGGATTTTGGATCTTCACGAGTAACCGAGTGCCCTCGAGTTTATCGGGATTAGGATCGTCGCGAAGTTCGTAGATAATCTTGGCGAATTCCGATTCTTGAAAGTTTTTGTAGACGCGTTGATGGGCCGCGGTCACGAATTGGAGTCGATTCTCCGTGCCGACGAAGCGGGAAGGGCGGATACCGGTAATGTCGGTAGCACCCAGCCAGAAATCCGTCGTGCGGCCGATCTCCGAGCGCAGGAGTTCTTCGAGCTGTTGGGCTTGCGCGACATCGGTGGGATTCGTACCCGCCGTGCTATTGGTCGCGGTACGACTGTCCGCCGCGGTCTGGGCGTCGGCGGGAAGCCCCGTGGATGGAGTGCCTTGATTGATCTTTGGATTCAGATTCACGGGGGAAAAAAGCGCGGAAACATCCCGATCGATCAGACCCATAGCGAGGCGGATTCCTCCGTAAAAATCCCCCTCATTGATCAGTTTCGCCCGGTAACGAAACGTCTGGGTCGTCGCCTGGTAGATCGCCACGGAAATCATCACGAGCAGAACGATCGAGATCATCACCTCAACCAAGGTGAATCCGGACTCCCGCAGGCTTCGATGGTTAAGGATTGATTTGAAGTTCGCTATCAAGATCCACCCAGTACATGGCTACTTCGTAAGTTTGCGTCGTGATTCCACGTTTCCAGCTGACGGTGATCACCACTTCCCGGACGGCTTTTGAAAGAAAGTTGGTCACGACCTTCGTCATCTGTTCGACCATCGCAGATTTTTGCGCTTCGGTCTCTTCGTCCGATTGGGCATTCTCGCCTTGGGTCGCACTGGCGATGCCGGCGAGGTTAGGGAGCGTGATCTCCTTGATTTCTCGTTTCCAGCTATAGTCCTGGTAAGGTTCCTCGAATTGGCCCGAGATTTCCTCGGAAATTTCGTTGAATTTCTTTCCGGAAATCTCGACTTCGGTCTGCGCCAGCGCGCTTCGGGCGAGCATACTGACTTCGTGGGTCTGGCGGGCACGAAGTGCCGAGCTCACGCTGGAAGACTGGATCGCGAGAATCGACGAAAATGCGAGCAGCATGATCGTCATCGCGATCATCAACTCCAGCAACGTGAATCCTCGAGCGTCCAGCTTTCTCATGGCTCGAGCAGCGCCTCCTTGGCCGGGATATAGCGTTCGACGACGCGGGTGCGGCCGACGAGCGGCGCGATCACGAGGTTGGCGTGGTGGTTGGAGGTATCATGTAGATGGATCACGGTCTGTTCGATGATTCCATGGGGAAAGAAGTGGGTATAAACGAGGCCTTCCTTCATCGGTTCTTGCGACTGCTCCGTCATAACATCCTCGAATTGGACACCGCGAGGAAGGACGGTCTTTTTCCGGGTGACGTAGGTCGCGAGCGAGTAGGAAGGGGCGTTCTTTTTCTCTTCTTCGATCTCTTCGTCCGTTTTGCGCGAGGCGAACTTGCGTGCGCGCTCGGCGCGAGCTTTCGTTTCTTCCGTGTCCATCAATACGGACTGGGGGCCGACTTCTACCCAGTAGGAGTGGTTCTCCAAATCGTAAACGAGGCGATGGACTTTTTTCGTCATCATCGCGGCATTATAGGCGTAGCGGACGGTGGTCGCGATGTCGCGGGTCGTGGAGCCAAGCGAGATCTTGAATACCGTCGAAAT
>CAZAKW010000346.1:0-3103 GCA_964485835.1 uncultured Bacteriovoracaceae bacterium | reverse complement strand
CAGGATAACCAGACCGCATTGCAGGAGCCCGTTTCCGCGTTTCTCAATCCGCAGTCACCCGTCCTGGTCTACGCGGAACGTGCTCGTTTTGAAACGACGACGGCGCCCAGAATCCTCGTGGGTTTTTTCCGGGCCGATCGGTGGTGGGCGACTCTGCGGGCCCAAGGTATCGTGACCCCTTTTCTTGCGGACCGCACGGGCCGGGTGCTTTTACATCCGGATCCTGAAGTCTTAAAGAGCTCGGATTTTTCCGGTCACCCTTTGGTTGCGGCTGCCGCCGCCTCGAAACTTCCGCTAGAACTGCGCTCGTTCGACTGGCGGGGAGCCGGCTATCTCGGCGGATACGCCGACGTCGGAGGGGGATTGAAACTGATCTCGACGGCTCCGGAGGAGCAAGTGTTTCGTGCGTCGATGCGTCTCGTGAATAAGTCGCTTTTATTCGCGCTTCTAATCGTGACGATCGCGCTTTGGCTTTCGACTCGCGTCGCTTCGTCGTTGACCCGTCCGATCTCCGAACTCGTGGAAGCGGCCGGGTCGGTGGGGCGAGGGAAGTTTGATCGTGGGCCAGTGAAGGCCTCGAACGACGAAGTCGGAGAACTCGCCCGTGCGTTTCACGCAATGGCGATCGATTTGGAGCGGATGCAGGGCCAACTCGTCGAATCCGAAAGACATGCCGCGATCGGGCAGGTCGCTCGCGGCGTGGGCCACGAGTTTGGAAATATTTTGATGCGAGTTTTCGGGAAAATCGACCTGGCGCTTCTCGACACGCAGGAGCCGAAGACGAAAGCGCATCTGGAGACCGCGATCCAGGCCTTGGAGCGCGCGAAGGCGATATTGCAGAATCTTCGTAGTTATTCGAAGGGCGGCACCGAAACGGAACGGGCGCCGCTTTCGCTGGCGACCGTTTTCGATCAGACGCTTACCTTAATGCACCACGAGCTCAAGACTGGGAATATCGAGATCGTTCGTGAGTACGAAGATTTACCGCCGGTTGAAGGCGACGCCGTTACGCTGGGGCAGGTTTTTCTGAATCTCGCGATCAACGCAAAACAAGCGATGCCCAAAGGCGGGAAACTCTGGATACGCATCGCGCCGCGGGAACGCGAAGGCCGTGCGGGAGTGGAGATCCAGGTCGGGGACTCGGGAGTCGGAATTCCCGCGGAGATTCTAACGAAAGTCTTCGAGACCGCGTTCAGTACCAAAGGTGACCAGGGAAGCGGTTTGGGATTGTCGATTTCAAAGTCGATCATCGAAGCACACGGGGGGGCGATCGCCGCATCCTCCGAAGGGACGGGCGCCACCTTTACGATTTGGCTGCCAAGCGAGGGGAATGCGCATGCTTAAGAATAACCGATTCCATATCCACGTCCTGGTCGTGGACGATTCCGAAGACTCGCGCGAAACGGCGGTCGACTACCTCCGTGTATTGGGATTCGAGCAAATCACGGTGGCCCAAGACGGACGCGAGGCGCTCGCGGCGCTTGAAGAAGATCCAACGATCTCCCTCGTTCTTTCCGATTGGGACATGCCTACGGTGGACGGACTCGCGCTGCTGAAGAAAGTGCGGAGCAGTCCGAAGTGGTCCCACCTTCCGTTCATCATCATGTCGAGCCCGCGCTCGATCGAACACGAGAAGATCAGCGCGGCGATCGAGGACCTGGTCGATGACTACCTCGTCAAACCGTTTCGAATGGACACGTTGGAGCAGAAAATCGAGAAGACGTTTGCGATCTCCGTCCATGGCCCGCAAAAAATCTGCGTCGTCGCGGACGACGACAGCGATTCCCGCGACACGGTGGTGGAATACCTCGCCCGCATGGGCTTCAAGCGCATCGAGACTTTCAACGACGGTGATGCCGCGATGGATTTCATGTCGAAAAACGTCACCGACATCGGGATGGTCATCGCCGATTGGGAGATGCCGAAATTGAAGGGGATCGATTTGCTCGCTCTTTGTAAACGAACGCGTGCGCTGGCAGACGTGCCGTTTTTCATCATCACGAGCCAAGCCTCGGTCGAGAGGCTCAAAGTGATGAAGGCGGCACAGCTCCACGTCGACCAGTATCTCTTGAAACCCTTTTCGCGCGAGGATCTCCAGCAACGAATCGATCAGGCGTTCTCGGCAAAGCGCTCTGAACGGGAGGTGGCCGAGGCCGTCGAGAAAGGATTCGAGGATTTGGAGCGGGGCAGGGCCAAGGCCGCTTTACTCAAATTCCAAAAGGCGTTGAAGCTCAATCCCGAATTCGACATGGGACTTTCGGGGATGGGGGACGCGATGTTTCGCACGAAAACAGCGGACGCCGCGATTCCGTACTATCAAAAAGCGCTTGCTATCAATCCGTCGCGCGAAGGCCATTACGTCAAACTTGCGAAGGCCTACGACCAGAAGGACGAATTCGGTAAAGCGACCAACATCCTGATTTCCGCGGTCAATAACCTTCCTCCGAGCGCGGTCGTGCATCTGGAACTCGCCCGATTGTACGTGAAAAAGCAGATGCTTCGGAAAGCCCACGAGGAACTCAACGAGGCGATGCGCATCGATCCCAGCGATAAAGACGTGGGGATGCTCTTGATCGAAGTCCGACGCGAGCTTGAGGACGGGCGCAAAAAGACATGAAGATCACCATCACGCGGGACGCGACGTGTGCCAAAGTGGCGGTGCCCGCTGGGGAATATCTGGTCGCTCTCGCCACCGACACGCAACAGATGGTTTTAACCGGGGGCGGGAAACAGTTTAAGGTTCCGGCGATCCGTAGGCGAAGCTCCGCGAAGACTCGGGTGACGACGGTGACGTTCTATAGCGGAGGCGGGACGTCCTGGAGTTTGGTTGTTTCCACTCCAAAGTTCGGGGAGTGGATTGCGATGATGGAGCTTGAAAAGAAAAAGTGAGCGGGCTGGGCTTGCCAACGATGATTTATAAAAACGGTTTCACCGCTAGCGGCGGAGTCGTATTGGCAGCGCCTTGCTCGCGAGGCCAACCGCAGCCCGAGGCGATTTTACCAGACGGGAAGAACTAACGCCGTTCGGGGCGTTTCGCCGTCGATTTGTCGCAAATTTAACCGGCGGGCGTGCTGTAAGAGTCGAATAAACTGGCGGAAGGCGG
>CAZAKW010000345.1:0-3105 GCA_964485835.1 uncultured Bacteriovoracaceae bacterium | reverse complement strand
TCGACATTATGAGCTAAGATGATCCCCGGACTTTTGTAACGCACTAAACTGTTCTCAAACCGAATGGTAAATATCGCCACCATGGGAAGGTCGATTATATGCGATCTGGTGGCGCCTCCGCGGCATTAGGACGAAATGAAACCCAAATTTGCGATTTTTTATAGAATGCCTCTATAATTAATCCATGGGCCACGCGCTCGTTTTGAATGCGAGTTTTGAACCGCTGCAAATCGTCACCTGGCAACGAGCCGTCCAACTCCTTTTCCAAGGAAAAGTCGAAGTCATCGAAGAGTCCGATCTAGAAGTGCGCTCCGTACGCGTGACGATTCGCGTGCCCGCCGTCCTTCGCTTGCTTGAATACATCCCGCTCAAGCGACGAAAACAGATCGTCCGTTTCTCGCGTTCCAATGTTTTCATCCGCGACCAGTACCGATGCCAGTACTGCAACGAAACATTCATGAAATCCCATCTAACGCTCGACCACGTAATGCCCGTGGTTCAAGGAGGCGGCAAGAGTTGGGAGAACATCGTCACGGCCTGCAAGCCCTGCAATCAACGCAAAGGCGGACGAACCCCGAATCAAGCCAAGATGGTTTTGGTACGACCTCCCTACCGACCGAATTGGCTCCCGGCGACCGCGATTCGCATGACGATCTCCAAGACGCCCGATCGCTGGAAAATCTACATGAGCCTGCTTCGCGAAGATCCCAAGCCAGGCGCCGACGCGCCTGATTGAATTCGGCGGCGATTCCCTTTGAGGGATGCGCCGCGCGCGGATAGAATCGAGACGTGGCACCCCCAACGGAAACCTCGCCTCCAAGCCAACCCAACGAATGGATCGACCGCATCGTCTCGACTTATGGCGACATGCTTTACGATCTTTGCCAGAGCATGCTCTGGAGCCCGGCCGATGCCCCCTACGCCTATCGATCGATTCTTCGCACCCTCAGCCGGCGCAAGAAAACCGAACGGTTCGTGAAATACGAACGCCCTTGGATTCTGCAGGTCGCATTCCGGGAGCTTCGCGGGATGAAACGCAAGAGTCCTCGATTCCTCACCCCCGCCGAACAAGTGATGTTGGATTCGAATCCTGAACCGAAAGCCCGGCTACGATTTTTCGACAGTTACTTCCATCGCTTGCCGATCGAGTCCCAGTTGCTACTCGTTTTACGGGATAAATACGGAATTCCTCTGTCGGAAGTCGCGGCGGTCCTTGAGCTACCGGAAGCCAGCGCCCGGCTCCAGCGTGTACAAGCCCTACGCCTATTGCAGTCTTGGATTTACGGAGGCGCGCTTGGAACGGCTTGAAGGCGAGCGAGCGCAGGAGATGATGGACTGCTTCGAAACGCAGAACCGCATGACCGATGCGATCGACGGGCTTCTGAGCCCCCGCCTCCACCACGCATTCGATCTCCATATCGCCGCATGCACTGAGTGCCGATTGCAGTGCGAGCACTTTCGCGAACTTCTCAAGATCCTGCATCACCAACCCCGGGCGGCGATGCCGATCGAGATTCGCCAAGATCCCCTCGCTTTTCCGATACGGCGGATCGGCCGCGTTCTCCGCGAACCGAAATCGACATGGAAACAACTCCCCGTCGCGGTCCGCCTGCTGATCGAAGGGGTGTCGATCGCGGCCGTGGTCGTGCTCGGGATTCGCCTAGGTCCGGTCGCCCGCGAAATGTACGAAGAGCGCATGGAGCGAAAACTCCAGAAAATGATCGCGATTGAGGATCTTTCGAACGAATCGATCCCCTTGGCGCGCGGAAGAACGGACGCGGAAGATGCCGAACTCAGCGACGAAGTGGCGAACGAATCCGAAGGCGAAAACTCCGGCGGCGTCGCTGTCGAGTCGGACGTGCAGGTCGGCCGGGGCGAGATCTGGAGATTCAACCTCAAGACTGATGCGCCAGCACTGGTTCGAAACCAGATTTTGAAGGCGCTTCGTGACAACGGCATTAAAGAAAGCACCGCCGGTATTGGCGGAGTGGAAGCCCCAGGCGGAATTCAATTCGACCTCCTGGTGCCCCAGTCCGTGATTCCGCCATTAAAAGTTCAGCTCGAGCGTCTTGCCGGATCGCCCAACGACAACCTTCCCTTTTCGGAAACCTTTACTTGGTACAAGAATCGATCAAAAAAGCCGATCCCGAGCGGGATGAGCCGCGTGGTGATCTGGCTCTCTCAAATTTAGTCGGCTCAATCCCTACTTCGTCGAAAAATCGATATCGTCGATCAAGACGTTGAGATTGTATTTGATGTACCGGGAATTTTTCATCACCTCGGGACGTACGACCTTTTCGTCGTCTTTGTACGTACGAAACGACTGCGGAGCGCGGCGAGCCTGGGCGCCCACCGTAACGTCGCTCATGGCCGTATCGACCGGAGCAGAACCCGGGGTGGCGGACGGACTGGGAGTTGGCGCCGGGGTAGGCTTACCCGCCGGTAACCGACCTTTGCTCGATTCGTCCGATTTTTTTTCGTCCTTTTTTAAATCTCCCGCGATCTGGGAATTCAAGACCGAACGAGCCTCGGTGATGGCGTCGTAACTGATGACGTCTTTCTTTTGAAGTTCCTTGGGCGAAGCCACGACGGCATGGGACGAATCCACGGTTTTATCGGTCGCAAAATCATCGACGTCTTTTTTTGCCGCTTCGTAAATTTGGACCGCCCTCGCGTCGACTTTGCCCGGGCCCGCCTGCATAAACAGGGTATATCCCATTTTATTTTCTTGATAAGGATTTCCGGCCACAGGATCTTTCTGGAACTCCAGGTAGCGGGCTTTGGGATTAGTGATGACGAGTTCTTCGCTCCATTTACGAACCTCGACCGAAGAATACTTTCCGCTCGAGGGCCGAAGTTTACCCTGCAAGTAAAGGTTTTCAAGTTCCGGCACCGTCGGAACGTCGGGCATGTAAGCGATCGCCTCGTCGGGCGCCGCGAAAGAAACAGCTTCTCCTTCGACCGTTCCGTCTGCCTTGCGGCCTGCGGTCAACCGCGCAATCGTATCTTCATTTTTTCCGATCGCCTGGCGAATTTCCAAAAGCGCGATGCTTTGAAATTTCTGATATCGCGACTGGCAAGTTGAAAGCGCTTCGCTCCCGCTTT
>CAZAKW010000344.1:0-3108 GCA_964485835.1 uncultured Bacteriovoracaceae bacterium | reverse complement strand
CACGCGCTCCAGCAGCGGCGTGGCGCGCGCCGACTCGCTCGTTCCTTCCGAATACAGCAAGGGAAGCGACACGTTCTCGGCGGCGCTCATCCGCGGAAGGAGGTTAAACTGTTGGAAAACGAATCCGATTTCTTTCCTTCGAAGAATGGCTAAATCGTCTTCCGCGAGGTGGCCGGTTTCTTTTCCGTTCAGCTGATAGGAACCGGAACTGGGCACGTCCAATAGGCCGAGAATATGGGTCAGTGTCGATTTCCCCGAACCCGAAGGTCCCATGATCGCGACGAACTCTCCGTCCTCAATGCGAATATCAATTCCCTTCAAGGCATGGACGACGGTGTCACCCATCGAATACGACTTGGTTACTTTCCGTAATTCAAGCATCAGCGACGACCGCTCGACTTTTTCCCGCCTCGGCTTGGCATGAACGGATTCACTCCCGATTCTGCCCGCGCGCGAGGAGCGGCGATCAAAACGGAGTCGCCGGCTTGAAGGCCGGAACGAATTTCGGTGTTCTTCCCATCTGAAAGCCCGATTTCGATCAACCGCTCGACGGGCCGTCCCTCCGGCCCGGTCACGAGCACGACCGCGCCCCCCGCGCCATCCGTTCGAATCGCCTCGACCGGCGCCAAGACCACATCCTTTCGGGACTCGATCTCAAAGCGCACGTTCGCCGTCATTCCGCTTCTCATCACCTCGGGAGTTTGCTTCGGCAGCACGTTCACCTGATACGTCGTCACGTTACTCACGGTCTTCGCCTCGAAAGCAATCTGATCGACGACCGCGGGAATCACCTGCTGTGGATAGGCATCCAACACAATGACCGCCGCTTGCTTCAAACGAATCTGGGCAAGATCCGTTTCGTCGACTTGCGCCTTCACCGTCAGCCGATCGGACATTACCAGCACCGGATCGGTGGTCGTGATCGTTTGGCCGGCTTCGATTCCGCGAAGGATAATTCGTCCGTCGATCGGCGCGAGCACCGGCGTCGCCTGATACATTTCCTCCCACCGCTTCACTTCTTCTCGGCCTTTCGAGCGCGCGGCATCCAGCATCGCCGCTCGCTCCGTCGAGCTCATCCAGGCGAGGATCTGTCCTTTGCGGACTTTCTGGCCTTCTTCGGCCATCACGCGCTCGATTCGCCCCGCAATCGGCGCTTTGATTTCCAAGCGATTCTCCGGTTGCACGGTGCCGGTAGCGAGGATCGAGGTGGCAAGATCACCACGAACAACGATTGATTCCCGGTAACTGGTATTCTCTTCCCTCCGGGACCACGCATAGTAAAAGCCGCTCGCCGCCACGATCAAAACCAAGACGATTCGCCAAACCCATTTACTTTTCACTGGAAAACTCCGATGCCCAACGCTTGTTCCCAACCCGCTTCGGCCACGACACGGTCGCGGACGCTTTGAAGATAAGCTTTCTGCCGAGAGATCAAATCGTTCTCAATCAGATCCCAATCCTCGAATGTCAAAAGACCATTATTGTATTTCGTGCGTGCGATCTCCGCTCGGGTCTGGGCGGCGTCACGGAAGCTCGCGTCCACTTCCTCCTTCGCGACTGCTTGCACATAGGCGTTGTGGGCGGAACGAAGCGAAACGAGAAGTCCCCGGTCGACTTCCACTCGGTTCCCCGTCGATGCCGCGAGCATCGCCGACGCGCTTTTTATCTCCCCGTAGTCACGAAGCCCATTGAAGATCGAAATCGAAAGGGTCAGTCCCAGCGTCCACCGATCGGGGCCGTCCGGCCAAAATTCCGTGTCGCGTCGACCGTAAGTTCCCGACAATCCTAACCTCGGTAAAAACCCGCTGCGGGCCACGCCAATCGCCGCGTCGGCGGCGTCTTCTTGTGCGGCTGCCTGTAAATGCTCGGGCGTCGTCAGGGCGATCTTCCGGAACTCGGGACGCTCCGGCGGCGGCGAACGGGGAACCGGAGACGAAGCGATCAATGTCTCGGCCGTTTCGTCGAGCCCTACCACTCGCGCGAGATTGAACCGCGCGACCGCCTCCCCGTGTTCAGCTTGCAGAGATTCGTATTTCGCCTGGTTCAAGTAAGCGCGGGAAAGCAGGACGGACCCTTTGTTCTCACGCCCACTTTCAAACCGAAGCCGCACCAAACCGAGATTGTTTTCCCGGCGCCTCACGATGTCCTCCGCCAAGATCCGCACGTTCTGGGCGTAAATCAGTCCTTCGTATGCGGATTTGAGCTGAGTGCTCGCTTGGGCCCTCGCGCTTCGATAGACTTCCGCTGCGGCGCGAGCGTTCGCTACCGCCCTCGCCAGATTCGCTTGGTCGGCTAGACCCGCGAAAAGATTCATCTGCCCGCTCAACGTCGCAGCATATTGGTTTCCGGGGGAAACCGCGAATTCCCCGGCCCGCGCACCGCCCCCCGCCGAGCTGCTTCGGGTTCCGGTAAGCGCCGCGTTCATCTCCGGCAGATATCCAGCGCGTGCGACCGTTTCAAGGTAGGCGGTCGAACGGTAGGTCGCCTCGGCGGATTTTAATGCCGCATTGTTTTCTTCAGCAAGTCGCACACTTTCATTCCAGTCAAGCGAACGCGCGTGGGCGGAAACTGGGCCCATAAAAATGAAGAGAAATGCGAGCCGGTGGAGCATCCCTTTTAGGTTAACGCCCAACGGCGAGTCTCTCCAGAAATTTAAGCCGTGTTTGGATTAAAATGGAACGATAACGCCTCCACGACTACAGTCGTCCCTCATGAGCATCAAGAACTCTCCCGACCTTCATGCGTTTCTCTCGACCTATTTTCCGGACGCGGATCCCGAGGCCGACGAATCGTCCGTGCAGGCATTCTTTAGCGCATCGACACCGGAACGCCAGCAGTCGGTGATTCTTCAAACCCAGTCCGTACTCGAAAGCGACGAACTCTCGACGGAAGAACTTGGAATTGAAACGAATCGCTGGTTCGCGGATTCGGACGAAGCGAAAGACTGGTTGCGCCGGCTGCTGGTCCTTTTGAAAAAAAATGAAAGCGGCGGAGACGACATGTCAGTGACCGACGTAAACGGTGTGCCGCTCACCGAAGGTGATTCGGTCCAAGTGATCAAGGACCTGAAGGTCAAAGGAGGTGCTAGCGACCTCAAACGCGGCACGC
>CAZAKW010000343.1:0-3111 GCA_964485835.1 uncultured Bacteriovoracaceae bacterium | reverse complement strand
GCTCACCCATCGCTTCGAGCAGCGCGCTTTGGACCTTCGCCGGCGCCCGGTTGATTTCGTCGGCCAAAACAAGGTTGGCGAAAATCGGGCCCTTTTTTGGCGTGAATTCCCCGCTCTTGGGATTGAAAATCATCGTTCCGACCAGATCCGCCGGCATCAAATCCGGCGTGAATTGGATCCGTTGAAAGGATGCGTGGATGATATCAGCCAAGGTCTTAATCGTAAGGGTCTTCGCCAAACCCGGAAGCCCTTCGAGGAGCACATGCCCGTCGCAGAGCAAAGCCATGATCAAACGTTCGAGCAACGTGCGTTGCCCGACGATTACCTGGGAAGCCTCCGCAAGGACCTCGTCTACGAACTTACTTCGTTGTTTAATTTCGTCGGTTAGCGCTTGGATATCGGTGGTGGACATAGCGGACATTTTCCGCTGCCAACGCCGGAGCGTCAACGTGGAAGCTGCCGAAGAAGCGCTTCTATGAAATCGATAAATACATCGCTCTGCGCCGACTGAATCAGTCCGTTCATGATTAAGCGCGCCTCATCCGGACGTTTTGAAAACTCATAAACGAATTGGGGGGCGCTTCTCTCGCACCAGAGGCCCAAAAAGCGGCGAACTTCCGGTTGCTCCGGAGCGAATAACGAATCGAAAAAAGAACTGCCATCCGATTGACGAATCGTGGACCACCGTTCCCATTCTTGGGCCATATCTTTACGGAGCGCAGGGTCGCGATCCAAGAGAATCAGCCCTCGTTCTAGCGGCAACTTTCGGAAGGCTTCGAGGAGTCGGTGATTTAAGGTCCCGGAAAGCTGCCCGACTTCTATGCGAACTTCCGACGACGGCGGAATGAAGCTTCGCAATTCGGACGGAGCCAACGCAGGTTTCCCCAATGCCACGAGCAAGTCGCCGAACAGAGTCACGGGAAAATCCTGCGCCTTCGTGCGCGCAAGCGTTTCCAAGACGAATTCAAGCGTGACGGGAAGGAGGGATAACAATCGGTCCAATGCCAACACGCTCACGGCGCTGCGCGTGAAAATATTGATTTGAAACGCCTCGCCTGGCGAAGAAGAAGGATTCACCCGATAGGCGGCGTCCACCCACCCATTCAAACCGTCACGATTCTCCAGCACGCGCCCCAAGAGTTCGTCCAGCGCCGGATTCCGGGCGAGCTCTGACGCCGAAGCCAACGCGTCCTTCACCGCGAGCCATTCCGATTCCCGAGTCAGAGATTGCACGGCTAAACTGATCGAACGAAGACCGCCGAGATCCCCCAACCGTTGAAAAAACCGCAAGGGATTCTGCTCGGGGCGCGATGGATGCCGATCACGAGCGGGAGCCGACGCGTTCACGGCCCAAAACAGATCGCGAAGCATTCGCATCCCACCGGCGGTCGGCGACGTTCCGGTAGGCAGATTTTCCTCGATTACGCCGAGAGTTTGCCGAAGATTGAACGCTTTCGCTTTGATCGAAAATGGAATCAATGAATCCGGCGCGGACATCCACGGATTCGGCGGCAGCCCGATTCGATTTCCTTTCGACGAATGTCGGCATTCCGCGACGGAAGGAAGCCCTCCCAATCGCTCAAACCACACCAGCGTCCGCTGAACCTCGCTGTAGGCCTGGCGCAAGGTCGGAGGTTTCCGTCGGCCTGGATATTTAGATTGGATTTCCGCCGGCCACTTTTCCCGAGGCTCGTCTCCCCAAGCCTCGGCGAAACGCTGGATGAAACGGAGGCCGAAATTTCCGCCCGCCAGGTACTCGAAATCGGAGTTCACTAAAATGGATTCCAAGCGATCCAGCGTGGTCATCCATCGCACTTTGGGGGAGTGTGTTTCCGGATCCATCACGGCGACGAGACGTGGGTCGTTTCCGCGGACGCGAAACCATTCGGCGACCTCGCGGGATTGAATTTTTCCCAGCCACCCCAACAACCCTCGCCGGATCGCGCGGGCCCGCAATGTCTCGGAAAACGCTTCGAGACGGGGCTTTAGCTCGTTTGGATCCCACGCAACCGGCAATATGCCGTCTGCGCGATTCCATCCTAAAACCGCCTGGTCCCACTCCGCGTGGATTTCGGCGACTCGTCCGTCGGCGACAGCCGGATCGGAACATTCGATCTCGCGCACCCAGTTTTGCGCCTCGGTTTCAGGAAAAACGGGAAGCGTTGGCAGCGCGTCCGAGCTTTGCGGACGGAACTCGAGCTTACGAAGGGCCTGTGCGAGGCGAACAAGCCTCGGATCTTCGAGACCGCTACAAAGACCGCCGAAAAAACCTTCCCACTGCGAAAGAGAGATCCCAAGCTTCGTCTGGAACCCGTGGAGAATCTTAAAAAGACGAGTCGGAACCCCCTCTCCGTCCCATCCCATCATTGCCACGAAAGAAGCCAAGGCGCGGCCGATGCCTTCTTTGCCCAATCCCGAACCATCCGTCATCCAGCGGAGCAGACCCTGTTTTTCTTCGGTCGTCAGCGGGAGCGCCAAGACGCTTTGAAGCAACCCCATCGCGGGCGAACTTCCGCCGGTGAGGCCGGGCGCAGCCGAAAGTTTCAACCCTTCAAACGCTCCTTCGTCGACGCCTCCGCCTCGCAGGCATTCTTGAAAAATTTCCCATTGCTGGTTCGGAGGTGCACGAAGATCGAGTTCGGTGCACGCTCGCAATGAGCGATCCAGGCCAATCGAGGCATCGGATTTTTTCAGCTGTGAACTCGTTAGAACGTGGCGCGGTCCTTTTCGCTCGTTCTTCGCCGCGGCGGTAGCCGTTTCGAGTCTCGCAACAGGTTCTCCGCCGCCCAGCAATTCAAGCACGTCCCCCAAAAAAATCGCTAGTCGTCCGTCGGCGGCCATTTCCGCGATCGCATCCGCGGCGGCCGGAAAACTCTCAAGCCCCACCAAGCCTTTTAATCCCGCGTCGTTCGAGTCCACTGCGACTCGCTTCCAACCCTCGAACCAAGGATGACGATCCGAGGTTTCGAAAAAAACGAGGATCGAGTTCAAGAGCCGGGCGGTTCCCGACGGATCCCCTCCGAAAACCATTCCGAAATCAGCGAAAAACCCTCCGATGTCTTCTTCAGACCATGCGCCGTCACCTGTTTCGGGATCAGGTGCTGGCGCGCG
>CAZAKW010000342.1:0-3113 GCA_964485835.1 uncultured Bacteriovoracaceae bacterium | reverse complement strand
CTGGTGGACGGCTTCGTAGGTGAGCGTCCCCGATTTAGAAACCACGCCGATGCGCCCCTCTTTATGGATCTGGCCAGGCATGATTCCGATTTTGCATGCGCCAGGGGTGATGATTCCCGGGCAGTTCGGTCCGATTAAACGGGACTTTGTCGAAGCAAGATACCGCTTCACGGCGAGCATGTCGCGGACGGGAATGCCTTCGGTGATACAAACGATTAACGGAATCTCCGCGTCGGCGGCTTCGCAAATCGCGTCGGCCGCTCCCGACGGCGGCACGAAGATCATCGTCGCGTTCGCGCCGGTCTTTTTGACCGCTTCGCCTACCGTATCAAAGACCTTGAAGCCTTCGTGCGTTTGGCCACCCCGTCCCGGAGTAACCCCGCCGACGACGTTCGTGCCGTAGTCCCGGCAACCCATGGCGTGGAAAGACCCTTGCGAGCCGGTGATTCCTTGAACCAGTAATTTCGTATCCTTACCTACCCAAATCGACATATTCGCGTTTCCTTAAATGGAGGACCTGATCAGCGGTGGTTCTTAGCGGCTTCGACGGCTTTCTTCGCCGCATCGCCGAGGTCGTCGGCCGGCGTAATTTTCAAGCCCGAGCTGGCCAAGATCTGCTTCCCTTTTTCGACGTTCGTTCCTTCGAGACGAACGACGAGCGGCACGGAAAGCTGGAGTTCTTTCGCGGCCGCGATCACGCCTTCGGCGATGATGTCGCATTTCATAATGCCGCCGAAAATATTGACCAAGATCGCCTTCACGGCCGGATCCTTGAGGATGATCTTAAACGCCGCCGTGACTTTTTCTTTCGAAGCGCCGCCGCCGACGTCCAGAAAGTTCGCGGGGCTTCCGCCGTGGAGCTTGATGATGTCCATCGTCGCCATCGCGAGTCCCGCGCCGTTTACGAGGCACCCGATATTTCCTTCAAGGGCGATGTAAGCGAGATCGTATTTCGAGGCTTCGACGTCCTGGGCGTTTTCTTCTTTGATGTCCCGCATTTCGACGACGTCTTTATGCCGGAAGAGCGCGTTGTCGTCGAAATTGAATTTCGCATCCAGTGCGAGAAGCTCGCCTTGTTTCGTCAGAATCAAAGGATTGATCTCGACTTGGGAGCAATCCATTTCCATAAAGCAGCGATAGATGTTCGCGAAAAACGGAACGGCGGCTTTCGTTTGCTCAGGCGTTAACTCGAGCGCTTTCGCGAGCTTCCGGCCGTGAAACGCCATAAAGCCCGTCGTGGTATCCACGGAGACCTTCGCGATCTTCTCCGGCGACTTATGCGCGACTTCTTCGATCTCGACGCCGCCTTCGGTCGACGCCATCATCACCACCGAAGCGGTCGAACGATCCGAAACGACACCCAGGTAAAATTCCTTAGCGATGTCCGAACCGTGCTCGATCCAAAGCTTGTGCACGACTTTGCCTTGCGCCCCGGTCTGCGGAGTTACCAGAGTCTTGCCCATGATTTCTTTCGCCGCCGCACGAACGCCCGGGAGATCCTTGCAGACTTTCACGCCGCCGGCCTTACCTCGTCCACCGGCGTGGATCTGGGCCTTGACCACGAAGATTTCGGCGCCGCCCGCTTTTAATTCTTTCGCAGCGGCCTCGGCGCGGTCTTCGACTCCGGCGCCTTCCTCGACCAAGCGGCCTTCGGAGACGCGGACGTTGAAACGCTTCAAAATCTGCTTGGCCTGATACTCATGAATATTCATTTCAAGAAATTTCCTTAAGGTGTTGGAGCAAACCGCTTAGATCAAGCCAAGCGACTTAACCGCGTCGCGCTCGCCGCGAAGCTCTTCGAGAGTCTTGGCGAATTTTTCCTGGCCGAAGTCGTTATGTTTCCAGCCTTCTTGAACCTTCACTTTTCCGCCTTCGATACGGCAAGGAAAGGAGAAGAGAAGGCCTTCGTCGACGCCGTATTGGCCCTGCGAACAAAGGGCGACCGAAACGACTTCGCCCGCCGGCGTGTCGTGCACGATTTTATAAACCGACTCGATCGCGGCCGAAGCGGCGGAAGCGGCCGAGGAAACGCCGCGGGCCTTCAAGACAGCGGCGCCTCGCTGCTGGACGGTCGTGATAAAATCGCCCTGGAGCCAGGCGGTGTCGGAAATCACGTCGGTCACCGGTTTACCGGAAATTTTCGCATTGTAAAAATCCGGGTACATCGTCGGCGAATGGTTGCCCCAAATCGCCAGTCCCGTCACCGCGTCCACTCCCACGCCCGCTTTTTTCGCGAGCTGGTTGCGAGCGCGGGTTTCGTCGAGCATCGTCATCGCGAAGAAATTCGACTTCGACACGCGAGGAGCGTGCGACATCGCGATCAGTGCGTTGGTGTTGCAGGGATTTCCGACGACAAGCGTACGGACGTCTTCTGCGGCGTGATCGTTAATCGCTTTTCCTTGGACCGAGAAAATCCCGCCGTTCACTTTTAAAAGATCCGCGCGTTCCATCCCGGGCTTCCGTGGCACGGCACCGACGAGCACCGTCCAGTTCGCGCCTTTGAAGGCAGTATTCACATCCGAGGTGCAGACGATGTTTTTCAGCAAAGGGAATGCGCAGTCGTCGAGTTCCATCGCCACGCCGTTTAAGGCGTTCAATGCCGGCTCAAGCTCAAGCAATTGAAGCTCGACTTCGGTGTCCATGCCGAACATTTGTCCGGAGGCGATGCGGGGAAGGATCGCGTAGCCGATTTGGCCGGCGGCGCCGGTGACGGTAACTTTCACTCTTTTTTTGGTGGCCATTTTCTTTGAGTCTCCTGTTTGAGGTGTCGCTTAGTGACGAAGTTTTGCGACATTCATAAATTGGGGAAATCCGGAGGGAACTGGGGGCAAACCGCCTTCGGCGGTTGGATGCGCACCTCAGGTGCGCCAGCTAATTACATATGCTCGATAATGTTTTGGCCGAATTCCGAGCACTTGATTTCTTTAGCGCCGGTTTTGCCTTCTTGTTTCATCAACCGCGCGAAATCGTAGGTAACGTTCTCGGATGCGATCGCGCAACGGGACGAGTATGCGTCCCGCATCGCCTCGGCGATGGCGGCCGTCGTCGCCGAGGCGGACGCCCTGCCCGGCCGGCTGCTCGGGCTGATCGAGGGGCTGGCCGCCGGCCCCGCC
>CAZAKW010000341.1:0-3116 GCA_964485835.1 uncultured Bacteriovoracaceae bacterium | reverse complement strand
CAAACGAAAGGAATCACCGTGTGGCCGCGACCTCGTAGAGCCTCGCACAAGTTTTGCTCGCCCGGATAGCCTGCGGAGTCGGACGCGGAGGTAATCCAGAAATAACGCAACTTTTTCATCGTCCCATCGCTTTTCCAAAGTCCCTCGGTTCGGAGACTCCCCGGAGCGTCTTTCCTTCGGCGACGACTGCCATCACGGCGCAATCCGCTTTGCCTTTTTCGAGTTTCCAGCCGAGGACTTTGAGCTTTTCTTCCGTCCGCCGCGAAAGTCCGGGTGCTTCGATCCGAAGTACATCGGGTTTCCATTGTTGATGGATACGAATTGCGTTCACGGAGTCGTAAAGGGAGCGCCCGTAAACGAAGTAGTTCAGAATCGTCTGTGCCACACAGGTGATAATGCGGGTGCCGCCCGGCGCGCCCACCGCCATCCGAGGCTTTCCTTTCTCCATCACTAAAGTAGGTGTCATCGAACTTAACGGCGTCTTACCCGGTTGAACGGAATTCGCCGTCGAACCGACGGCACCAAAGAGATTACTCGCGCCGGGTTTTGCGGAAAAGTCGTCCATTTCGTTATTCAATAAGATGCCGGTGCCTGCGACGACAACCCCCGAACCGAACCACCCGTTGATGGTTTGAGTCGAAACGACAGCGTTTCCATCTGCGTCTAAGATGGAAAAATGCGTGGTATCGGAACTTTCGGGAAGAACCGGTATGGCGTCGAATCGCTCATCGGCCGGCATGGCGCGCTGGGGATCAAAACTCGACGCGAGAACTTCGGAATGCTGCTTGGAAATCAAAGTTCGCGTCGGAACCTTCACCCACTCTGGATCGCCTAAATATCGGGCACGATCGACGAAGGCTGACTGCATGGCGCTTGCGATACGATGGAGAGAAGCCGCGGTCTGAAATCCTTTTTCGGGAAGGTTCGCGTTTTCAAGCTGGTTGAGGATTTGAAGTAAGTGGACTCCCCCGCTACTAGGGGGCGCCATCGTTAGAATCTCGTAGTCACGGCCAGCGAAGCGAATACCTGCGCGAAGAGGTTCACGCCACTTCACCCGGTAACGATCGAGATCGTTTTCCGAGATCCAATTCGAGGTCGTTCGAGAAATTTCCCGCGCTAATGTCCCGCGGTAGAACGAACTAGGGTCTTTGGCTAATTTTTTTAAAGTTTTTGCCAAATCGGATTGAAAGAAACGGTCTCCCTCAGAATAGAGACTTCCATCCTTCTTGAGAAAAATGGCGGCGGTCGCCGGGAATAGTCCCAAAGTCGCTCGTTTCTCCTTCATCGCCTCGGCGAGCGTAGGGTAAACGACGAAGCCTTGCTCGGCTAACTCAATGGCGGGCTTGAAAAGTGATGGCCATTTTGCTTTCCCAAAGCGCCGGTGAACCACCGACAATCCGCGGATCAGACCGGGCACCGCCACGGCCTTGGTTCCGACGAGAGACCGATTCGGGACGATCGCTCCCTTCGAATCCAAGTACATATCGGACTTCGCACTCCCCGGCGCGCGCTCTCGAAAATCAATCGCGTAGGTTTTTTGAGATTTTGCCTCATGATAGATTAAGAATCCGCCACCCCCAAGCCCCGTCGAATGCGGCCTTTCGACTGAAATCGCAAGCGATGCCGCGACAGCCGCATCGATGATATTACCGCCTTGCGCATAGGTTCTTTCCACGGCGTCGGTCGCGGCGCGGCCTTGAGTGGAGGCAATCCATCGCGTGCCGCTGGCCTCGTGCACGGATCGCATGGGTGCGTCTGCCGAGACGGCGAAACGAGGCGCGTCGGGAGCGCTGCTTGCACAACCCATCACTCCTGCAAACAGTAAAGAAAGTAGAGCGCTCGGAGCGAACTTTAGAACGACGTCCATGTCCCGATCCTGCCAAAAGGAAAGTTGGATTTCATCCCTAGATTGGATACTTCTTAAGTCTCGCATAGGAGGCCGTCTTATGGATTGGAGTTCGGCATTATTCCTCGCCTTTGCATTTTTATCGACGTGCGTGAATTCTTCGCGCGCCTCCGAGCCCGACTGGAGTGAAGGTGCCTCACTTTCCTCACCTCGTGCAAATCCCTACGAGCTCGGCGAAATGTCGCTCGCCGATCACATCCACTCCGGAAAGATCCACGCCCACCGATATCCTATCGAGTTTTCAGGCACGATCGTGCCCTGGCGCCCTATTCGTTCGTTCTTCGATCAAAAGAAACGGAATCCCCTGAGAAATCTCCTGCAGGCGGCATTTTCCGGCCTAACGTCGATTCGGAGCGTTGATGATTTATTTGGATTGACCGGACTACACCCGTATCCACGGTCGGACAGCGAAGGTCGAAAAGAAATTCCCATACTCAACCCTTCCGTTCGAATGGGGGCTAGCGTTTTCCAACGCGATCGCGTCGAGGCCCTCACTGTTTCCTGTGCCGCGTGCCATAGCGCGAATCTCTTCGGAAAAAAATTCTTAGGCATGACTAATCGATTCCCGCACGCGAACGAGATTTTCGTCGCTGGAAAGAAAATCGCGGCGATCGTCACACCGGAAGTTTTTCAATCCTCTCTCCGCGCCTCCCGCGAAGAAACGGATTTATACCGCCGTTTTCGGAGACGCATCCGGGCCGTGGGCGTGAAGCGCCCAGCGGCCCCGGGGTTGGATACCTCGCTCGCCCAAGTCGCCCTTTCGCTTGCTCGCCGAACCGCGGATGGCTACGCCACGTTCTCCAGAGAATACGAAAAAAATCCGCGGCCTGAACCCCTTCGCCACGCCGTTGCAGATAGCAAACCCGCCGTATGGTGGAATTTGAAGTATAAAAATCGCTGGCTATCCGACGGCTCCGTTCTCAGTGGAAACCCAGTCTATACAAACCTGCTGTGGAACGAAATTGGGAGAGGCACCGATCTCTTGACCCTCGAGTCGTGGCTGGGTGAAAGCGATCAAATCATCCGGGAACTCACCACTGCCGTCTTTTCGACGGAAGCGCCTCGGTACACTGAATTTTTTCCGGCCGAAAGCATCGCTCTCCGCCGGGCAATACGCGGGCAGGCGCTTTTCGAGCGATCTTGCGCGAAATGCCACGGCACCTACGAAAAGGCGTGGGATTTACCCGGTGGCGACGCACTTCCCCTTTCC
>CAZAKW010000340.1:0-3127 GCA_964485835.1 uncultured Bacteriovoracaceae bacterium | reverse complement strand
AGGGGCTTGAACTCGCGGCCACGATCGAACCCGGCGTTCCTAGCGCCGTCTTGGGAGATCCAAATCGAATCCGCCAGATTCTGCTGAACTTGTTGGGGAATGCGATCAAATTCACGCCGGAAGGAAAGGTCACGCTTCGAGCAGCCTCCGTGGATAATGTGAACCCTTCGGAGACGGTGCGGATCGCAATTGACGTCGCCGATACGGGAATCGGAATCCCGACCCATCAACACTCGCTTGTCTTCGAGAAATTTCGCCGACTGGTCGCCGGCACTTCCGGCAGTTATGGCGGGACGGGGCTTGGATTGACGATTTCCAAGCAGTTGGTCGAACTGATGGGTGGAACGATTTCGTTCACGTCCGAGGTGGGAGTGGGAACGACGTTCCGCATTGAGCTACCATTGGCGGTTAAGAACGGTTCCGCGTCGGCGGGCGCACATTACACCTGGAAGGCGGATCAACGGCGCCTTCGCGTTTTAATCGTCGACGACGTCGAGGACAATCGACTGATCGCGCAACTTTATTTGAAGCATTTACCGTATATTCTGGAATTTGGCGAAAATGGACTCGAGGCGATTGACCGGGTCGCTCGTTTCCGCCCGGACCTCGTCATCATCGATATGCACATGCCGAAAATGTCGGGGTACGATGCCGTCCAGGAGATTCGTCGGCGGGAGAGCGTGGAAGGATTGCCGAGAATCCCGATCATCGCGCTTACCGCTTCGGCGCTCCGCGAAGACGCCGACCGAAGCCTAGCCGCCGGGTGCGACGTCCATCTGACTAAACCCATTACCCGTGATCGCCTTCAGCGGGCTATTCTTGAGGCGACGGCGGATACCGACGTACCGAGTGCCGCCACGTCGGCGGAGGCCGGAGAGACGGTCTATTTAAAACGAGGTCTTCAACCGCTCATTCCTGCTTTCCAAAGTAATTTGGCGCGTGACCTTGGAGAGCTTCAACGAGTCGCGCAGGGACGGAACGCGGGACAGGTTCGGGAGATCGCCCACAAAATAAAAGGGGTAGCCGGTACTTTCGGATTTCACGCCCTATCGAAGCTCTCCTCGGAAATCGAAGCGGAGGTTCGGAACGAGAATTGGTCTCGCATCCAGTCTCTCGCGCTCCAAGCCCAGCAGTACTTTGAAAGCGTGAGGATCGTTTACACTTAACGGGTTATCCGTGTTTGAGTTTGGACGTGAGATCGTTTTCAAACGGGCGGTCGGGAAGGGCTTTCTTTCGCGGGGTTTCAGAACCATATACTTCCGACGCGAGTAGGACGTCGAGGGGTTCGGGTGGGACTCGCTGGGGGCTGACGAGTGGAGCGCATAATGGACGACTCTCGCGATCGGAGTCCGAAGTCATAAAGATCACTCCCTTGCGGTGAAGACGATCAGCATGCACATCGTATACTTCGAAGCCGCTGACTCCAAGTGGAAGCTCGGTGCCGAGGAGAATGCAGTCGATAACCTTATGGTGGTGTTGGAAGGCGTCCGTGGCTTGTTTTCCGCGCGAGGTGGAGAAAACGATCGCATTTACGCCAGCGAGTTCGGATTGGAGTAATTCCCGATAGCCGGCGTCGTCTTCGATCAAAAGAATCACTTTGCCTTTGAAGTAGTCCATGGTTCAAACCCCTGTTTTTTGTTCCGACACCTTGATTCTACCGAAGCGATTTCACAGGACGACTGGAGTTATCTTGAGTCGGTCTCCAGGACGCATAAGGGCTTGGTTCGCGGGGTTCTATAGATATCTTTAGGCGGGCGAGGCATCGAACGGGGACCGCTTTGGGTGGTGGGTTTGGCGCGGTGGCGGTTCGATGCCTCGTCCTATACAAGAAGCGGACGAATTCTACATCTGCTTCTGGGTGTTCTGTTTTTCTCTCTTTTGGAGTGCTTCTTTAAGTTCGTCGGCGGCGTATTTCTGGGCGAAACGGGCTTCTTTCAACACGGGCGCCATTCCAAAAAATTCGTGAGTGACCCCTTCGTAATCTTTGTGGCTCACTTTCACGCCGTGGTTTTTTAGGCGCCTTACTAGATTCTTACCTTCGGTGCGAAGCGGGTCGATTTCGGCGGTGATCACGGTCGTCGAGCGCAGGCCCTTGAAATTCGCTTGGCTAAGATCGAGGCGGGGGTCTTGAAGTTCTTCCGACTTTTCGACGTAGTTCTTCATAAACCAATTCATCATCGGCCGGTTCAAGGGAGCGGCGTCCGCATTACGAATATAAGACCGGGTATGCAAATTGATTCCCGCTATCGGGTAGACCAAAAGTTGGTGGCTAGGGAGGGGAGTCTTCGTGTCGCGAGCCTTGATCGCAACATTCAGGGCAAGGTTCGCCCCCGCGCTTTCCCCCGCGACCGCGACGTTCTTCGGATCGCCTTGGAAGGTGTGCGCATTTTTTAAGACCCATTCGTAGGCCGCAAACGCGTCGTCGTGGGCCGCTGGAAACTTGTGTTCAGGGGCTTTACGGTAGTCGACCGAGACGAAGATCGCTTGGGTTTTGGCAGCAAGCGAGCGGGGAGTGGCGTCGTAAGTGTTGCGGTTGGCGAGGACAAAGCCACCGCCGTGGAAATAGACGACCACGGGAAGAATTTCGTCAGCTTGGTTGCGCTTCGGAATATAGACCCGCGCCGGTAGTTTTCCGGCCGCGCCGTCGACTTCGATCTCGTTAATGCCGCCCAGTTCGGAAATCGTGGTTTGGGCGGCTCCCTGGATCGAAAGGGTTTTCACCGCGTCGGCGGGAGTCGGCTGCATCCGTGCCTCGACGGCCGCGAGGTTCTCGATCGGGCGACCTTTCTTCGCCGCCAATTCGTCGAGGATGCGCTTCATCTCGGGAGTCGGAGTCGCTGCTTCGCTTGCGTTTCCATTCATTGCGAAGCATGCGCCGAATAGGGCGAGGGTAAGGAGGCATCGAGAGGGGCTCATAGATGGGCACCACTTCAAGATGCGGGCCGACGGCTTCCGTTGCATAATGGGACGCGCGACGCCACGCGGCGTCATAGCTAGGCTCTTAGAATTCCTGGAAATCGCATTGACGGAAGTCTCTTCGGTGGAGTACTTCTACGTTTCTTCAATTAGTGACGCGAGGTGGAGCAGCCCGGTAGCTCGTTGGGCTCATAACCCAAAGGTCGTTGGT
>CAZAKW010000339.1:0-3133 GCA_964485835.1 uncultured Bacteriovoracaceae bacterium | reverse complement strand
AAGTAGACCTATGCCGATTCGGTCGTTTTTCCCGACACTTGTGCATCATTCGAAACTTGCCCGCGGACCCGCGCGCCAGACCCAAGCGGCGTTTTTATCCAGTCTCGTACGCGAGGCGAAAGCTTTTCGAGAACTGGACGATGAGGGGAGGCGGTGGAGCCGGGCGAACTATCCCGCGGGCTATACTTCCTATTCTTCGATCACCGATCTCGCGTTTCGCTCCTCGAACTTCGGCTATGTGAAATCGACCATCGATCGAGAGGTGGCGAAATTTGCGCGCGCGCTTGAAATAGATTTGGGAAGCGGGCGCCTGGAGATGACTTCGTTTTGGATCAACATCATGGGGGAGGGAAGCCATCACGCCTCTCACCTTCACCCCCTCTCCACAATCAGCGGGACGTTTTACATCGACGTTCCCAAAGGCTCGGGCGCGCTTAAGCTTGAGGATCCGCGCCTTTCGGCATTTATGGCCTCCCCTCCGAGAGGCGCGAAGGCGCGTGTGGAGAACCAACGTTTCGTTGAGGTGGAGCCTCGGGCAGGAGACGTTGTTTTATTCGAGAGCTGGCTAAGGCACGAAGTGCCCGCGAATCGAAGTAAACGGGAGCGGATTAGCGCGAGCTTTAATTACGATTGGGTGTTTTAGTTTTAGCGAAGCCTAAAGCGTTCTGGCTTTTTGCGCAAAATCTCGGAAAAGCCATCCGATATCGTCAAGTTTTCAGGCAATTCCTCCGATATTTTCTTTCGGAGGAACTCCCTTTGCAATCTCTTAGCCCTTGGCATCCTTTAAAGAGCAAAATTTTGACGGCGTGTCTAAGTGCGGTCCTTTTCAGCAGCTGCGCAACGACCGGATTAGACCGTGTGCGCACACCTGCGGCGAAAAGAGATCCGCTCGAATGCGGTAGGTACCAAGACCCCGAGGAAAGACGGATCTGTGCCATCATCGCTCGGCAGTCGCTCGAAGCCATCGGTCTTCACGTGCAAAATCGACTTCTTACCGCACGCAGTAACGAAGCGCTTCGCGTTCCCGTGCCCTATCCCCAATTCAATTTCGACACGGATGTAATCGCAACGATCGTAGCGGCGTTTTCAGGTGGGGGGATTGCCTCCACTACTAGTTCGGCGATCCTATCGCGTCGTCCGGGTACTTTCGCGAATCGCCTGCTTGAATCGGTTGCAGTCCTGCCGACCGGAGTAAAGGGTTTAGCAAGCAGTGTGTTTTCGACAGGCGGCATTCTGGGGGTCGCTGCGATGACGTCGGCTCCGCGGCCCACGGTGGAGAATCCAACCTCCTTCCAAACGGGTTCGACAACGCTCATGCTTGTTTTTCGAAAGCAGGCGGTAAGCGACGAGGTCGTCAGAGCAAACGAGAAACATCGCGCGAATGCCGAGGCGGCTTTTAGCGCCGAGATTTCCGATATCGCCGCCACCGTGATCAACGAGCGTGTCCAGCCTCTTTTGTACCTCGATGAAGAGCAGGCGGCGATGGCGATCTCCCTCATTAAGGCCGAGCTTGAGACCGCATTTCGAACGCCCAGCGGTGGTTTTGACGAGGACCGCACAGCTACGCTCGACTTGCTAAAAATTTTGAAGGCAAGCGGAGCGGATGCCCGGAAAAGATTGGCGGCGCTCGACGACCTTCTGCGAGAAATCCCGGAAAATGCGGTGCCAGACGCATCAAAGGTGCCGGAAAACGCGCGCTCGATGGTTGCCGGTTACCGTTTTCTCATCGTCGAATTGGAGGATATGGCGCAAGCTGTGTTGGATTGGAAAGACGCAAACCTTGCCCCGACGCTTCAAAGCGCTGGGAAAGAGGGGCCTTCGAAGGCGCGCCTGCAAGCCCTTGATCACGACATGAGCCAATTTATCACTGATTTGAACGCGTTTACGAAGCGACTCGAGATGACCCGAAAAATTCTGAGAGAATAAGCAAATGCGCATTTCATTCCGAATCATCGCTCTTCTCGTCGTGGCCGGGCAGCTGCTCCCGGTTTCCGTCGCGCATGCGAATGATCTTGGATGCCACGTTCTTCTCGCACGCAGTATGGAAGCGGACTATCTATTTGCTGGAACTGCAGCGAGTCGCGCGAAAGCCAGCGAGGATTTTCTCGACTTCTTGCGAACGCTTCCCCGAGTCTCAAGGGACGAGGCGATCTCTGTCGGTTCCCACCATCTTTCTACCGCGTGGTGGGACGTCGCATTCTATCGTTCGGGCTCTCCGGTCCCAAACCCCCAGCGGTTGACCGACGAAAATTTACGCGCGCTCATCCTTCGTCCCGATCGCGATCTCCACCTGAACAGTCTTCAAGTCGCCTATTCAATCGCCAACGCACGGATGCGGCTCACGGAGAACTTTGCACGAGCGGACGCTTGGCTATCGAGAAAGCTATCAAAATTACCGAAGATTCCGAGGGTGCCGATTCCCGATGTGAGAGTGGGTGCGAACTGGAATTTGGGTCAGCACCTGTCTGCGCGCGCAAGCGTATCTAACGCCGAGCGCGCGCGTTCTCTTACGCGCTACGCAGTGCTGCGACTGCGCGACCTCACTCTCGGGACAGGGATGATGGTCGGCGGGTTGCTTTCCCCGGCGCCCCTCAGTCGAATCCTTCCCGGGCGGTGGTTCCGAACGACCGATCCGATTTTTCGCGAACTTGAAAGGAATCCAAGACGCGTCTTAACCGTAGCCGAGCACACTCTTTTGGAACAGCACGGCGCCATCGACATCTATACGAAACGGCAGGACGCGTTATTGAGCAGCCCTAAATGGTTCAAGGGAGTTCACATCGCAAACGACGTGGCTGCATGGGCCGTGGCCGGGGCCGCAGCAATCGCCATCAGTGCCGCATTCGTACAGAGCGCTTGGGGCGATGGCTCCGTGTCGGTCGAGGAGCTTCTCAATGATCCCCGATTCGCGCTTGGCGAGGGGCAGGTCCAGCTTATCAACGAGACCGTTCCTTTTCCCCATCTTGCGATTCGAATCGGCGATCAGGTTTATAGCTACGGGGTGGACCGTATGACGGTGTCGCGGGCTAAAGACTATCTCAAACAAAATCTCGAGCGGGCGCAAGGGGAAGAAGCCGGATCAAAACTTGGCGATTGGCTGAAGAGTAAACGCTCCCTGCAGACTGTGACGTTG
>CAZAKW010000338.1:0-3143 GCA_964485835.1 uncultured Bacteriovoracaceae bacterium | reverse complement strand
CGTGAACTCGAGGTGGAAGGGGTACGCATTTTACCGACGATTTGGATTCCTGCGGTGCCCGAAAGATTCGTTCAAGGCATGTTTGCTCAAGCGTTGGAAAAACTATCCTGTGTTTTGCCACCCGAAGAATGGGTGGTTAAACCCGTATTCAGCGCCGGAGCTTTCCACACGTACCGTTTACGGCTGGGGGAATTTCCGCCGGCCGACGCATTTACCCAGCGCGCGGCCATGGTCCAACGATTTCAGCCTGAGATCCTTGAAGACGGTGAGCGTTCAGTTGTTTTCTTTCGCGGCGAACTGAGCCATGCGATCCGAAAGCGTCCCGTGACCGGCGAGTTTCGAGTTCAGGAGAGTTTCGGCGGACGGTTTGAAAAAATTTCCTTAACGGACGAGGAAATGCGTTTCGCTACGCACGCGATTGGCTGCGTCTCCCGGCGCTTTCCCGAAGAAGGACCCCCGCTCTATGGCCGCGTGGATTATTTGATGCTCCAAGGAGTTCCCCACTTGATGGAGCTTGAACTATTTGAGCCCGATCTTTATCTCCATCACGCCCCGGAGGCCCAGTCCCGTTTCCTGCGGGCGCTGGAATCGCTTTGAACTTCGGTCGGCGCGTTTGGATCGAAACCCTTTAAAGCGTCCGCCGTACTGATAGTCGGCGCGTAGCCGAAGTCTATTCGAATGGCCTTGTCCGAGATCACGACCGGATACTTAAAGAAGTCGACGAGATGGCGTGGAAAATAGACTCCCGCCAATTTCAAACCCGCGATGACGGTGCCGGAGAGAAACTCCGGGACCGGCATGGGCGAGCCACCGGAGAGGCGAATCGCATGGGAAAACGAGATCACTCCTTCTCCCGTAACATTGTAGATCCCGGACTTTTTTCCGTTAAGGGCGAGAAGAATCGAATTCGCCATGTCGAGCTCGTGGATGAATTGCCACATCGGATCGTACCCCAGGAGGATCGGGCACATTTTTCCGCGAAGGAATTGGGATACTTGGTTTTTAATCCGGTCGCCGATGATATTCGTCGGCCGCAAAATCACCGTTCGCACCTTCGGATTTCGAAGCGAAAACGCGACGGAGACATTATCCAATTCGACCGCGTCGACGATCTCCGGAAAGGTCTGGCTCGCGAGCAGCGGATCCTCTTCGGAGATGTAGAGATGGTTGTGCTGGTGGGCCCCGTAAACGTGAAACGTGCTCAGTACGACGACGGATTTCACCTCGTACTTCAGGGCAAGCTCAAGCAGACTGCGAGTTCCTAAAACGTTCTGATTGAAGCGTTGTGTTTTTCGGACATTGGCTGCAATCGGTACACGTCCGAGGTGGACGAGGGCATCGTAACGATGCTGTCGGAAGAGATCGGCCATCTTCCTTTGTCGATAGTCGACTTGTACGAATTCTCCTGGGAAGGTCCGTCCGCTCGGAAGAGGCCTTGGGTCTACTCCGAAGAGTTCAAACTGGCCTTTGAGCGTGTCGGCGACGATCGCGGCGAGACCACCCGCCGCGCCGGTGATCAGGACTCGTTTCATATTCCCGCTCCCGTAAAAATGCGTTCCCCGCGCGCCGCCAGCCCCGCTTCGAGTTCCGTGCGAATCGCATTTCGAACCGCTTCGACTTTCAGTTGAATCTCCGAATCCGCTTCGTCGGGATTGCCTTTGAAATGGATGGGGGTCCCGAATCTCAAGGTCACTTTTGTCGGAAGCGGCAGGGGTCCGGTCGCGAGGACGGGAATGTAAGGAATTCCCAGGGCTCTGGCCAACGGCGATAGTCGCGAAAGGCTAGGAAGCATCTCTTCGCAACCGACCACGCCGACCGGGACGATCGGAGTGTCCGTTTCCATCGCAAGCCTTACAAACCCTGTTCCAAACCGCTGGAGTTCGTAGCGTTCGAAGATCGTTTTTCCGCTTCCTCCCGTTCCCTCGGGAAAGACCATGACGCATTCGTCGTTTTCGAGAAGGGACTTTGCGTTATGGATATCGCCGGTTACTTGTCCACAGCGGGAAAAGAAAGTTCCGACGAAAGGAAGCGAAGGCGCCCACCTCTCGACCATCCCTCGGATCAGGCGCGGCGGCTCAAGTTCCAAAAGCGCCGCCGTTGCGATCAGCATTCCGTCGACGGGGACTTGTCCCGAATGGTTCCCCACCAACAGACAGCGGCCGGGGGGAATGTTCTGAATCCCAACGGTAACGACCCGAAAATAGTGCCGGTAAAACCAAAGCGTCGAGGCGAGCGAAGCCATCACTGTTTTAGGGCTCACGCCCCACGGGTCAAAACCCGTCGAGGCGAGGTTTTTCAACGCGCGTTCGACTTTGGATTTCTCCTCGCGCGAAAGATACGATTCGATCAATTTTTCCCGAATTTTACGGAGCATGAATCTTAAGTGTATCGAAGTCTTGCCTTCGGCGCGGATAGGAAAGATTTACCCCGAGGAGGTGGTACGCTGCGTCTCGGCCAATTCGCTGAGGGACGCGAGTTCGTCCAGGTCGACCCGCAGAAGCTCCGGGACCCACTGAGTCACGCAAGCCACCGTAAAAAGGGTCATCGTGCCGCCGAAATAGATCGAAGGAACAAGTCCGAGAAGGCGTGCTGCGACACCGCTTTCAAATGCTCCGATTTCGTTTGAGGAGCCGATAAAAATCGAATTGACCGAAGCGATTCGCCCGCGCACTGCCTCGGGCGAGACCAGTTGCACGATGGAGTTGCGCACGACCATGCTAATGCTGTCGAGCGCTCCGGAGAGGGCGAGAATGCCGCAGGAAAGAAAGATATTGCGGGAGGCTGCGAACGCCAAGATGCAGAGACCAAAGCCTGCCACCGACTGGATCAGGAGGCGACCGGCATTCCTACCGATTGGACTGCGGACCAACCAAAGGCTCATCATCAACGCCCCGATCGCAGGAGAGGCGCGTAGAAATCCTAACCCTTGGGGCCCGGCCGAGAGAATCTCTTCAGAGAAAATGGGAAGCATCGCGACCACGCCGCCGAAGAGCACGGCGAACATATCCAGGCACAGAACGGAGAGGAGTAGGCGATGCGAAAAAACAAAGCGAAGGCCCGCCAAAAGCTCGACCATAAATGGATCGTCTTTCACTCGAGTGGTCAAGAACCGCGAGTGATCGTAACGAATCAAGGCCACGCAG
>CAZAKW010000337.1:0-3145 GCA_964485835.1 uncultured Bacteriovoracaceae bacterium | reverse complement strand
AGAGCGAGAAGGGACGAACGCCACATGCATTACATCTCGAAATCATTTTTAGCGCGTTCGCGCGCGCCCGCTTCGTTGACGAGCTGGACCCAAATTTCCCAGTGCCCGCCCATGATGAAAAACACGTCGGCAACGCGAAAAACGCCCGGGACAGGAACGTGCCCCGAATCCAAAACGGGAGCGATCGTGACGGGAGAAGAGCCATGCCCCATCGAGGGCATCCAAAGTTCGGAAAAAACTGAATCAACGGGCGTTACGTACGGGCCGTTTTCCGTCCCGCTCTTTGCGTCCCAGAACCTCAACAGAAAACTCCCGCGCGTGGCGTTCGTCGGAAGTGTTTCCCAAGATAAAGAAGCACAGAGCCCGGAGGTCGGAAAAAACAGAGGGCATGCGCCGTCGGCCTCCTTGAGATTCATTCCCGTACCGGAACCCGCACGGGCGTGATCGAGCAGGGGAGATTCGAGGCAGCTCGAACCCGCCAGAATAAGCAAAGCGGCGAGAAATAAAGGCGATCGGCCGGTCATGGTTTTTTCCTTTTGATGATGCATCCTAAAGTTCGAGTCATTGCGGGATTCGGAAGACGATCGGCTGTGATGGCGGCAAGGGCGTCTTTAAGATATTCGTTTCGCGCCCGAGAGGGATCTTTGCTGTCGTCGACCCCACCCGAATAGACGACCTCGCCCGTCTTGTTGACGAGGAAGACATGGGGGGTTTTCAAGGCTCCGAAAGCATTCGCGAGATTCGCTTCGTCACGCACGACGGGAAATCCAAGCGCGCTTGACCGGAAATGCGCTTTCCCTTCCGTTTCGGATTCGTCTGCGTTCGCATGGACGCCGACGAATTGGATTCCCCGTGAGCGAAATTCCGAGGCAAGATTCTTCAATTTTGGTTCGTGGGAGCCCGAACAAGGGCAGCTTGCCGAGAGAAATACGACGGCCGTCGCACGCTCAGCGGAAGCGAAGTCCCAGTGAAAGGATTCGGCCTGCGATGGACTTTGATCAATACGGGGCCCGATGACGGAGGTGGGTAAATCGGCGTGAGCGAGTGGCGAGGCAAGGCAAAGCACCACGAAGGGTAGCATCCAGGCTAGGGGCATGGGGGGAGAAATACCAGGAGACGGATCGTATTTGAACTGCATTTAATTTGCTTTTAAAACTGCGCATTAAAGTCTGCCTACGCTGCTTCCAGGCTGCGTTTCGCGTCACTCTGTCGACGGCTTCAACAGAAGAGGATCCCGCCTCGAAAAATTTCCGTTGAATTTCAGGGGTGTGTCTGGGCGGTCTTCTTGCTTCAAAAAGAGATGGGGGAATGAGAATGGAAAAGCTTTTTTACGAAACACGACCTTATTTGCTTTTAGCGCTCGGAGCCGTCGCTTTCCGGTCTGCGACGTCCGGGCTGATGACGGCGTCGAGCGTGCTCTTGATTGTGACGACGCTTTTCGTTTGGGGCTCGCGCGCCCATCACCGGGGCTATTTCGCCAATGTCCGGATTCGCGGGTAAAAGGCTCGTTCCGTTCGTCAATCGCTTTACGGATCGTTACGACCCATAATCCTAGGGCATAGGATTTGCTCTCTCCTCTTTGAAGACGTTTTTGAACGGACTCAAAAACCAACCCAAAAGTAAAAGGTGGAGCGAAAATGGCGAGTACCCATACGACAGTAAGCGGCGCAAATCGGAACAAAACGCCTTTGTCCACGCGAAGTGAGTCGCGCAAAGTTAAAGCTAAAAAATATGGCGATCCGAAAGTGGATTTTTTCAGTGAGTTCGCCGATCTCCCGATCAAGGATTCGCAGGAGCAGTACGACGAGGATCTCCAAGAGTATACGAGCGGGGAAATTCTTGATCGTCCGGGAGAGGCGCTCGACGATTTCAACGCCCAATTTCGAAATGACTTTTTCCGCTATAGCGCGGATTTTCATGACCGGGATTCTCGGGTTCCGGGGATCGATCAAGACTTCGGTACCCCGATCGTCGACCTGGACGAACCCGCCGGGCACCCGCGCGCGGCGAACGTCGACGATCGGATCCAAGAAGAGATCTTGGACCTCTTTACGCGAGATCGCGGACTGCTGGCGGACGATGTGTCCGTTCAAGTGGAGGACGGCCTCGTGACGTTAAGTGGAACCGTGATTGATCTGAGAATGAGTCAATCGATCGAGGAAGCCATACAATCCGTCCCGGGCGTCGAAGGCGTTGCGAACGAGCTCCGACCGGGCGTTTAAGCCCCACTCTGTGCGGTGGGAAATTCGGCTACGAAGGTCGATCCGTGTCCGAGGCGACTCGTCGCGTGGATCGAACCTTCGTGGGCCCGCACGATTTGGTCGGTGATATAGAGCCCCAGGCCAAGTCCGCTCGTGTATTCACTCGAAGCGACGCGTTCGAAGCGTTCGAAAATCTTTTCCAATTTCTCCGTCGGAATACCGACGCCTTGATCGATGCAAAGCAGTTGCGCTTTTCCGGCCAGCGCACGGGTCATGAGACGAACGGGCTTCCCGGCGGCGTATTTTGCGGCATTGGAAAGAAGATTTAGCACGACTTGCTCAAGACGAAAGCGATCTCCGCGAATCCACAGCGGACCCGGAGCATCGATCGTGCAGTTGCATCCGGCGCCGGCGAGATGGTCTTGATAGCGCTCGGCAGTTTCTCGAACGATGGCGGAAAGGTCCAAACGCTCGAACCGGAAGCTGAGCTTTCCGGCTTCAATTCTTGAAATGTCAAGGAGGTCGTCGATCAAAGCCGTTAGCCGAGAAACCTGGGTTGAGCAAAGATCGAATATCTTCGCGAGCTTTTCGGGTGGGGGGGCGACTTGCTCCTCGGGACGCGTACTTCTACGAGCGACCTGGAGCTGGAGTTTGAGTGAAGTGATCGGAGTCTTCAACTCGTGCGATGCAATCGATAGGAACTCGTCGCGGGCTCGGATCGCCTTCTTGGCCGCTTCGTAGAGAAAAGCATTGTCGATCGCGACCGCGGCTCTTCGCCCGAGTTCCAAGCCCAATGCGGAATCGTGCTCATCATACCGCCGATTCGGTCGAGCATAGACCAATGCGATCGTACCGTGAATCGTACCGCGGGACTCGATCGGAACGAGGAGCGAAGAGCGACAGCCTAATTCGCGCAGGAGCGCGAGATGGGTCTCGTCCCGAGC
>CAZAKW010000336.1:0-3147 GCA_964485835.1 uncultured Bacteriovoracaceae bacterium | reverse complement strand
AAGTGATCGCTTCCCCCGCGGATTCCTTGAACAAAAAAAATATTGTTCCGGGTTCGGTTTTTAACTTGAATGGTGGGCCCGGAGGGACTCGAACCCCCGACCAATCCGTTATGAGCGGACTGCTCTAACCAGCTGAGCTAAGGGCCCACGCCCCCAAACTTAGCCGTGCCGCCATCCAGGTGCAAGGCGCTCTTGGCGCCGTATTTTCCGGATCTCCTCAGGTCAAGAAAGACACATTCCGCTTAACGCGGCGAGTCGTTATTCTTGGAGAGTAAGGGGTTTTATGGGTTTTGTTCGTTCTTCTCTACCGCTGCTCGCAAGCGTCGCCCTCGCCGTACTCGGCACGGGTTGTATTGCGCCTTCGGGCTCGACGAACTCGAAGCTCCTGAGCGATGGAGGTTTAACCGCCGACACCTCGGGCCCGCTTACGGTTGCGAACAACATCGCGCCCCCGAACGACTCCGGCGTCTCGAAAGTCGTCGCCGGCCTCCAACACACGTGCGCGATTCGCGCCGGTCGTCTTTCGTGTTGGGGTCTCAATCAAAATGGAGAAATTGGAAACGGCGAATCCGGAACGATCGCCGGTATTCGTGATCCGTTAACGGGCGCGTCTTCCTCTCCGCGAGTCGTCCTCAAACCTTATCCCGTCCTTCAAGACGGAGTGAGCGACGTCGCCGTCGGTTACGAACACACCTGCGCGATTCGTGGCGGCGATCTCCTTTGCTGGGGCTCCAATGCCTACGGCCAACTCGGGCTGGGCAGTGAAAACACCGGCGTCTCCGTTCGTCCCGTTTCGATTTTACAAAACGCAAAACAGGTCGTCGCGCGCGGTCGGTGGACCTGCGCGGTTTCGAACGCCGGACAATTGGTTTGCTTCGGAACGCGGCTGATGCGCGTCGGCGCCGAAATGGTTCCCCAGATGGTTTCAAGCACGCCGCGACTATTTATTTCAAGCGGAGTGCGCTCCGTCGCGATGAGTACGAACCACGCGTGCGCAATCGTCGCCGAGGGACTGAAGTGTTTCGGGATGAACGCGATGGGCGAAGTCGGAAACGGATCGCTGGATGGCGGCGACGTCTCCACACCCGTCGACGTCGTTTCAAGCGGAGTCGCCGCAGTCGCCGCGTCCGACGGTCGCTCTTGCCTGGTTAAATCCGGTCGGATGCAATGCTTCGGTGCAAGTTTAGGCGATCGAGAAATCGACCGCGCCGCAGGTGGGTGGAAAGTTCCGACGGCGAATCCTTACGACGCCGTCTTTTGGGACGGGATCGGACCGGGACTCCAGATCTCGGCTAGCGGCACCGTGCTCGCCAGTACGGGAGATCTCTATTACGGATCGTACTTTCACTCCAACGGCGTCGCCCCGAAAATCGCGATTGGAGTGACCCAGTTCGATTACACCGAAAACGATCTCGGTGGGTGCATGATGTTCCGCAATCACGCGGTCAAATGCTGGGGTCCGAATCTCTTCGGTCAACTTGGGACCGGTCGTCGCGCGGCCGAGGAGTTCCCAATCTCCAAAGCGAAAGACGTCCAGTTCTAGCTTAAAAACGCCAACGGACGCTTCGTGTTCTCCTCTCGACGTGCTAGTTCTCGAAGGCAGAATGTCGTTTCAATCGAGTCGGTCGTGTTTTTTAGGAGTGGCGCTATTTGGGCTCGCTCCCGTCTATGCGCAAGGCGCTCCCTCAACGCCCGAAACCACGCTTGAAGAAATCGTCGTCGACGGCGTTCGGTTACGAAGCAAAGCCGACTCGCGCTGGGTGGTGACGGAGAAGGCGCTTGAACGGGAGTCGGGCCGGTCTCTAGGCGCTCTGCTCCGAGAGACCGCCGGAGTCGATTTTATCGCCGGTTCGAACGGAAGCGGCACCGTTTCAATCCGCGGCTCCAGCGGAACTCAAGTTCTCGTTCTGATCGACGGGGTCAAAGTAAACGATCCCTCCGCGCCGGGCCGCGGGTTTGACTGGTCTCGCATCGACGTCCGGAATATCGAGCACGTCGAGGTCCTTCGGGGTCCTCAAGCGGTCGCCTACGGTTCGGACGCTATCGGTGGCGTCGTTTTGATCCGTACGAAACGAGGTCGCATCGGTACCCAGGCGCTTCTCGAAACCGGAAGTTACGGTTTCGCGCGGGCGCGGGTTTCCGGCGGTGGCGTGCTTGCTCGGTCCGGCGTACGCGAAACACGATTGCAGACTTATGCCTCCGGAAAGGCTTATTTCGTCGGCCAATCGAGCGCGCTTGCTCCGCCGGGGGCTACCGCAAAACCCGAAAAAGACGAGTTCCACGAAGTAAACGCCGGCGGCGAACTTCAAACGATCTGGTCTTCGCAAGCGTCGACGCTTTTAGGCGCCGACCTTCGCGCGAGTCGCGAGGATATCGACGCCGCCGCGTTCGACGACGATCCAAATTCCCAGGCTCGGAACCGCGAACTTCGGGCTACGCTTCGACACGAATGGCGTCTGGACGACCAAGTCGAAATTCGCTGGCTAGCTTCGCATCTGGATTTTCGGCGCGCATTCTCGGATCAACCCGACTCCGTACACACAGCGGCAGACGATTCGATTTTTCGGGGCAAAAATTCCAGGCTTGAAGCTTCGGCGCGAGGAGGCCAGGTCTACCGATGGTTGGCGGGTCTGGAGGCGACGCGGGAGTCGATCGGGATGGACTCGCTCTTATCGCCGACGCGTCTCGAACGGAGCTTCGATGCCGCGGGCGCGGCCTTCGGCGAGTTCAGAGCGCCCTTGGGCCCTATGGGCCTTGATCTCGGATCGCGCTACTCGCGCTTTCGTTCGTACGGCGGGGAGTGGAGCGGAAAGACGGCCGTGAATCTACCGCTGAAAACCATGAAATTTTTTGCCGCGCTTTCCACGGGTTTTAAAGCGCCCTCACTTTATAATCTTTACGCGCCTCAATTCGGGAATCCAAATTTACAGCCCGAGGAAGCCGTCCAAACCGAACTCGGCGTGGTGCTCGCGGCGATTCCTCGAACCGAAATCTCCTTGCGGATTTTCGAGAACCACGTGCGAAATCGTATCGGATTCGAAACGACGTACGTGAATATTGCGCGCGCCGAAATCCGCGGCGTGGAGTTCGAGATCGCGAAAAAGGTGGGCGCCGCATTTCGATTAGCTTCCCACCATACCGTCGTCT
>CAZAKW010000335.1:848-3166 GCA_964485835.1 uncultured Bacteriovoracaceae bacterium | reverse complement strand
CTTTGTCAGATACCATGGAAACCTAAATCCTTAATTATACCGCGCTCGGAAGGACGGCTTCACGTGATTGTCACGCTGAAGCCGGAGGTCCCTGAGGGGTCTAAAAATACAGGTCGGAAGCCATGTCTAAGGGTATCAGTCTTGTCGTGGGTGGGATGGCACTAGTGATCGTGGGAATTTCTCTCGCGGCAGTGGTGCCTCGGGTGTCGAACCAAGGTTACGCACCAACCCAGCCGATCCCGTTCAGTCACAAAATCCACTCGGGCGATAACAAGATCCCTTGTACGTATTGCCATTCGGACGTGGAAAAATCTCGCCATGCTTCGGTGCCCTCCACCGGCGTATGCATGAATTGCCATAACGTGGTGAAGGTCGACAGCCCTTACATCCAGCAAGTCGCGCAGGCCTGGAAAGAAAAGCGCGCGATCGAATGGATTCGTGTGCACGAACTTCCAGACTTCGTCTACTTCCCGCATAAGCGCCACGTTGCTGCGGGCGTTTCTTGCCAGACTTGCCACGGCGAGGTCCAGGAAATGGATAAAGTTTATCAATACGGGGCCCTGACCATGGGGTGGTGCATGGAATGCCATCGAGGGCGCTCGACGCCGATCGACGTGCTTTCTGCGACCGAAGAAAAAGGGTTTCCGCATGGCGAAGGGCTTGTTGCCCCGATCCAGTGCACGACTTGCCACAACTAACGTTTTTCCGAGAATACAAACATGAGCGAGAATCACACCGCTAGCCTGGACAATACCTCGTCCCCCACGAATTCCGACTTGCCCCGACATTGGGTTGGGCCCGAAGAGCTAAGCCCGGAGTATTGGGCAAACGAATCCGTGCGCACGAAGCGGGCGCAAGAGTTTTACGACAAGCCGATTGAAACGATCGAACTCATCGAAAAATTGGATACCAAAGGAATCAAGCGCCGCGATTTCTTAACCTTGATGGGTGCTTCGATGGCGATGGCGTCGTTCGCGTGCGCACGCCGCCCCGTCCACAAAATCATCCCTTACGTCGTTAAACCTGAAGAAGTCACCGGCGGGATTGCGAATTATTACGCGACGACGTGCCCAGAGACGGGATACGGCATGCTCGCGAAAGTTCGCGAAGGCCGGCCAATCAAGCTTGAAGGAAATCCGGAGCATCCGATTTCCCGCGGCGCGCTTTCGGCCCGTGGCCAAGCGCACATCCTCGATCTCTACGACATGGATCGGGCGAAAGAACCGATGCGCGTTTCGCGTGGTCAAGGCGGCAAAGCGGCGACTTGGGACGAAGTCGACGCGGAAATCGCGGCGAAGCTCAAGCAAATCGCCGCCGGTGCCGGCCGGGTTCGGGTCCTTTCTTCACGGATGCTGGGCGATACTTCGGAACGCCTCGTTCGAGAATTTCTCGGTGCTTTTAGCGCCGGAGCGCATATCCAATTCGACGATTTCGTTTCCGACGATATCGCCGCGGGGCAGTTAGAGAGCTACGGCACGGCCGTGCTTCCGCACTACCGATTCGACCGCGCGGATGTCGCGCTTTCCCTGGGCGGAGATTTTCTGGGGACGCTTGGGCCTTCCGAGGAATACGCTGCCGACTGGGTAAAAAACCGAGTTCCAAACTCTAAAAATGCGAAAAACGCTTCGATGTCGAAACTCTTCGTCGTCGAGACGATGATGAGCGTGACCGGCGCGAACGCGGACGTTCGGATTCCGGTTCGGGCCGACGGTGTTTTAAAAGTCGGCGCCGCGATCGCGTCCGAAGTCGCGCGGAAAAAAGGGGCAGCCCTGCCGGGCGCCCTTTCGGGTTATACGATCGAAGCGGTCGCGAAAGACGTCGCTGGCGAAGGCGCCACGGCGGAGCAAATCGCGGACGTTACGAAGCGGATCACGGATGCTGCGCAAGCGCTTTTAGACGCTGGAAACGGCAAGTCGGTTGTCGTAGCCGGAGGACTTTCCTCGAAAACGGAATCCTCGCTCGGCCTGCAAGTCGTTGCCAACTTCCTGAATTCGCTTCTCGGAAATGACGGCGTGACGGTAGACGGTAACGGCCAGGCATCGCCGAAAGTCGGCGACCGCACGGACCGAGTTCGCCGATTGATCGCGGATATGAACGCTGGACTCGTCGACGCACTTTTAGTCGTCGGCGCGAATCCGGTTTACGCACTTCCAAGCGCGGCGGGCTTTCTGACGGCCATGGGAAAAGTTCCCCTAGTCGTCGCGATGTCCGATCGCCTCGACGAAACGGCGGTCCATGCCGATTACCTAGTGCCGGAACATCACTTTTTGGAAAACTGGGGAGATGCGCAGCCGCGCGCCGGCGTCGTAAGCCTTCAG
>CAZAKW010000335.1:0-838 GCA_964485835.1 uncultured Bacteriovoracaceae bacterium | reverse complement strand
CTGCTGATCCTGCCCACTGCGGTGCTGGCGATGCCCAACCGCGTGCGGGCGTCGTAAGCCTTCAGCAACCGACGCTTGCACCGATCCATTCCACGCGGGCTTTCCAAGACTCGTTTTTGGTTTGGGCACGTAAAGGGAGTCTCGCCGTCCGTGGACTTGCGGCAACGACCGCTCGGTCCGAAGCCGGTGTTTGGCATGACTACTTGAAAGCGAATTGGAAAGAGACCTACGCGCGGGGTGGAAACTTCGACGCGTTTTGGGAGAATTCGCTGCGCGAAGGTGTTCTCAGCCAAGGTGCTCGGTCCGCGAGCCCTCGCTCTTTCCGAGCGACGTCGCTTTCGGCGGTGCCGGCATTCACGCCCGCAGCCCCAGGCTTGACGCTTGCGATGTACTCAAAAGGCGCGATCGGCGACGGAAATCACGCGAACAATCCGTGGCTCCAGGAAATGCCCGATCCGGTCACGACCGCGACTTGGGATAACTACTTGAACCTCGGTCCAAAAACGGCGGAGCGCTTGAAAGTTGCTCAAGACGACGTGGTGGAAATCACCGCGGGAGCGACGAAGCTTGAGCTTCCGGTCAATATCCAGCCGGGTTTGCATGCCGACGTCGCCGCCGCCGCGATCGGTTATGGCCGCGAACGCGCTGGTAAAATAGGCACCGGCGTCGGTCGTGACGTGAAGGTGCTCGCGCAGGTCTCCGATCAAGGCATGGTCTTCTCGGGCATCCCGATCGCGATCCGCCGTACGGGTAAACGGTATCAAATTGCGATCACCCAATGGCACAACGCCACGGAAAATCGTCCGATCGTCAACGACATTACTTTGGACGAGTTCCG
>CAZAKW010000334.1:0-3178 GCA_964485835.1 uncultured Bacteriovoracaceae bacterium | reverse complement strand
CATAGTCACTCATCGGCCCCTTACCCTTAAAGCAGTAGCAAGTGCAGGGCCGATCAAACGTGTAGAATTCACTCCATCTATCAAGCACTTGGAAACAAGCGGCCGGATGCAAGTGGCGAACTTCTAAGCACTATGCCAACGCGGAGAACAGGTCGTTTTCGACACAGGCGCGATGGCAGATGCATCTACGTACCGGGTAGACCCCGATGACCATCTTGGTATTTCACCGCTAGCAGTGGACATCTCCAGGCGAGGCAAACCCGCCAAACTGGACGGGACTTCCAGTGCAATCGCTTAATTCGTCAGCTAGGCAAAGAGCGCACTTACCCTGCTTATGGGAATCAATGCTCCACCGCTAGCGGTGGGGCAACTAGACTGAATCCATTCGCTCTTCCGAGCAAGGGTTGTGCGTTTATTCAGCTACCAACTTCCACTCGTGAATTGAACGCCGCTTTTCAACGGGGATAAGAATTTTTCAAGCTCCTTAAATTGGAAAGTCGGAGTAATAAAAGAATGCCCATCGATATAACCGCCCTTTATAACACCCGCGATTCGATATACGCCGGATCGCCGATCTTGGGCGAGCATTGGTCCGCCCGACATTCCATGGTATGAGGAACAGTTAGTCTCGATGGTTACTTTGCCCTTCTCGATTGGATAGCTCTTCTTTCCATCTGAGAATTGTTCGAGGAACTGAAATTCGCAAACTTCGCCAGAAATTGCCGCATGCGATCCAAATGTATAAGAAAAGGCTGGGAGCGCAAATAGCATACCTGAGGCGGGAAAACCAAATAAGCGAAAGTCGAATAGAGAAGAATTGTAATCAGTTTCATCTCGAAAAATTTCGAACCAGCCAAGGCGATCTCCAACGCGATCTTCCAGAAGCAGAACCTCGATATCCCGCCAATAGTCTTTATAGTATCGATGTAAATCTTTTGTACTCCCGTTATAGCTGCTTCCGCCAAGCGCATACGAATCCACGATTTTCGTTTGAGTTCCGTCAGGAAGGTAAAAAACATTTGACTTGAACTTCACGGAAGGATTGGCCGAATTATGTTCGAGACAATGAGCAGCAGTGATCGCCAAATTCGGAGCAATTAAGGCGCCGCTACAAATAGAGCCGCCATAAAAGCCGCCAAGGACAAGGGACTTGAAATAGCCAATCCGATTTGCAACCGCAGACGGTAAATCACCCGTACTGAACTTTCTGAAAGGAAGCGTTTCCGCCAGTTTAACTTCCGCGGCAGCGTGAGGGAGGTGAAATATAAAAAGGGTAATCAGAAGTGCGATCGCGAAATGAATCAACTTTCCGATGGGTTGGGTCCTATTCAATTTTACAGGATCGGAGAGTTTCATATTTATTTATCGAAATCAGTTAATCTAGGAACGTATAAGCGAACAACGTGCCGAAAACGCATTCAGGTAAATATTGGTATTTTCAACTCTGAGCTGTCCAAACATTAAGCATTCGACCATCTGCACTCCACACTTAGAGAGACCTAACAGGCACCCGTAAAACTCGCCTTTGGCTCGTTTTTCAGTTCGCCGCGGGATCGAAGGCGGACGAACGACACAACAGATGGCGATGTTTAGTTATATCCCGATCGATTCTTGAGTGGAAACGTATCATCCGCTTCGCGCAGTCCAGCCGATGGTCAACCAGGTATTGATGGATTTATCGCTGGAATCTGATGCGATTTATCAGGCTCCTGATTTTTAAACTGTCTGAATAGTCTTTCTCTCCTGGACTGACTCACTTGCGAAGGGACGTTCTGTCGAAATCCTCGCCCCCTAAACCAAAGTCCTCGAGCCAAGGCTCGACCGCGACTCCTTCGTTTACCCGCGCATCCAAAACCGCGATCAGGCTGTCAGAGACTTTAAACTTTGTTCAGGTTGTTAATGCAAAACGACATAAAGCCTCTCGATTGCCTTTACAAAGACGCACGTCCCAGGCGTGCGCCCTGCCGAGCACAAAAAAAGGCCGACCTCGAAATTCGAGATCGGCCACCTAATTTTACCTTCGAAAGAACCGACGCGATTAAGCGTCTTTTTTCGCAGTCTTTTTCGCCGGCGCCTTCTTGGGGGCTTTGGCTACTTTGGCTGCCTTCTCCGCTTTCGGAGCTTTTTCTTTCTTCGGAGCTTTTTCGCCAGCCGCTTTCGCGGACTTGGTGCTTTTTCCGAACATCTTGCGGAAACGTGCGAACGGATCAGCTGCTACGGCTGGAGCAGCCGCGGTGTCCGCTTCGCCTTCGGCCTTAGGAGCTTTCGCCTTCTTCTTCTTATCGACAATAACGCCGTCGACGAGTTGAACGACTGCCATCTCGGCGGCGTCGCCCCAGCGACGATCCGAAAGCTTCAACACTCGGGTGTATCCGCCAGCGCGGGTCTTGTACCGAGGAGCAAGTTCCGTGAAGAGTTTCTTCACGATCGCGTTGTCACGGGTACGGTCGAAAGCCAGGCGGCGGGAAGCCGCGGTGTCTTTCTTCGCAAGCGTGATCAACCGATCGACGATCCGGCGAATCTCTTTCCCCTTTTGGAGGGTCGTGACGATTTGCTCGTTTTCGATGATCGAATTCGCCATGTTCTTGAACATAGCTTTCCGGTGGGGGGTGTTTCGGCCGAACTTACGGCCATCTACTGCGTGTCTCATTTGGTTTTCTCTTTCCTTAAACCTGGGTCTTAATCTTCGATATCGTCGTCGGCATCGTCGAAGTCGTCACCGGCTTCGCGATCGCTCATAATCCGGCTCTCGTCCACGTCGGAATCAGCTGGCTTCGGAGGCTGGCTAGGAGCCACGAAACCGTCGAGCTTCATACCGAGGCTCAGACCCATTTCAGACAGGATATCTTTGATTTCGTTCAGTGACTTACGCCCGAAGTTCTTCGTCTTCAGCATTTCGGCTTCGGTCTTCTGAACGAGTTCGTAGATGTACTTGATGTTCGCGTTCTGCAAGCAGTTCGCGGAACGAACCGAAAGCTCAAGCTCTTCAACCGAACGATAGAGGTTCGGATTGAATTGCGGTTGGCCTTTCACTTCTTCCATCGCTGTCGGCTCTTCTTCTTCTTCAAAGTTCAAGAAGATCGAAAGCTGGTCTTTCAAGATTTTCGAAGCAAGTCCAACGGAGTCTTCCGGCTTCACGGAACCGTCCGACCAGACTTCCATCGTGAGCTTGTCGTAG
>CAZAKW010000333.1:0-3186 GCA_964485835.1 uncultured Bacteriovoracaceae bacterium | reverse complement strand
CACCGAGTGCCCATCGAAGGCGTTCTCTCGCTTCCGATTGACGTTCGTGATTCCGCTTCGTTGAAGCGGTTAGTTTACACCCAACGTCCCGACGCGATTCTTTATCTTTGCGGTCCTGAAAATGCCGCCTGGGTCGAGGAGAATGCGAAGGCGGCGGAAAAACTATTCTCCTCAGGTCCTGGTGATCTGTTGCAGGCGGCTGAGATCAACTCGGCTCGCTTGATCTACATTTCCAGCCCGTCGGTTTTCGACGGGCTCAAAGGAAACTATCGCGAATCCGACAGCATCGCTCCCCACACTCTGCTGGGGAAACTCAAAGCCAGCGGTGAGAACGTCGTGCGAGGACGCTCCAACAACGCGGCCGTGCTACGGCTCTCTCCCCTCGTCGGACCGGCCCATCCCTGGCGGCCTTCCCATTTCGATCGGGTGCGCGCTTCGCTCTCCCAAGGGATTCCGTTCGAAGCTTTCGATCATGAATACTACTCTTGGCTTTCGGTGAAAGAAGCCGTCCAAGCGATTGAGGCCTTAATGCGAAGTTTAATCGAACATAACCCGAAGAACACGCTCTACCATCTCGGCGGGCTCACCCGAATGACCCATTTTGAAGTCACCCGTGCGTTCGCGCGAACACTCGGATTGCCGGAGACGCTCGTGCTGCCGAAAAATAGAATTGTCCAAAAAGGGATGCTTCCGCTCCCTGAAGGGGAGAAGTTCGATTTTTCCTTGAACAGTTCGGAACTGATTCGAACGATCGGCTTTCAACCCTCTCCGATTGAAGCGGTTTTAGGTTCAAGCTTTGATCTCCTTCCGGCGAGTTTAACATGACTTTCAAGACCTTCCTGATCTCTACGCTCGTACTCCTCGGATCAAACCCTGTCGGCGCGGAAGTTACGGTAGAAACACCAAGCGAAACCCCCGGTATTTTCGTCATACCCGCGGCGAGCCTGGCCCCTTCACCGACCCCAAGCGCGAGCCCCTCGCCAGACTCGGAGAAAATTCTCGCGATTCAGGTCCGATGCGCGGCTCCGTGCCAGCTTCGCGACCCTACTGGCAAATGTCAGTCGCACGGAACCGAAGCGTGTGGACAGGGCTACGCTTGCGCCGCCCGGTGTATGCAACGGAGCTCTGATGGAAAATGCATGGGTTACACTACGGATTTTTGCGGCCCCGGTGCGATATGCCAGCCGCGATGCGCTTCGCCGGGGAGCGATGGAAAGTGCACTTCTTATTTGTCGGACGCTTGCGTTCTCCAATCCGTGGGCCCGAGCCTAAATTGAGCTTTCCGCAAGAAAGTCGCCGACCGGTCATTCAAAAGGCCGACGGAGAAAATCTCCGCCGGCCTTTTGAACACTAGTGATTTTTAGAAAAATTAATAGGCGTTGAAATTCACGCGGATCGTTTCGGAAGTATTTCCGTTATTCGATTTCAGAACGAAAACCACGGAATTCGATCCCCAATCGATAAAGCGCGATGGAAGCGTCCGGGAACCGTAATTATTGGGGTTCTGGCCATCCAATTTTTGCATGTCGTAGTCGACACGGTCGCCGTTTGCTTTCAAAATGTCGAAGTTAGAGCAAAACTTCACGCCCGAAAACACAAGATTGAGTTGTCGACCATTGCCATTGCCGGACACAGTCGTTTTCAACAATCCACCGCACGAGTTAAGCGCGGCCGCATCTCGAGGCCCCATCGTGACATAGGACTTAGTACCACCGTTAGATGGGTTCCCAGGGCGAACGCCGCCGTTGTTTCCGCCGCTATTCCGAACTTCAAATTGAATGACGAGGATGTCGAAGGTTTTTCCAGTGCCGGATTCTAGTTTTGCAACGATCGTATTGTCACCGGATTGAATCAATGACTTTGGGATCGTAAAGTTTCCGCTTCGTGGATTATTTCCACCGACGAGTTTCTTTTCGGAATCGTTCCGAATGCTTTCTCCGTTTGCCGAGATGAAAGTGAATATCGAACATTGGGTAACTTGATCGAAATCCAAGGAAACTTGGCTTCCATTATTCACGAACGAGGTACTAACGTGCCCTTTGCAATCAGGAAGCTTTTCAAAATCGTTACCGGAGAGAGAAATTTTTCCCGCCATTGCCGACGTTGAAAAAAGCGCGAGAGCCAATACAGAAAATAGCTTATTCATTCAGTACTCCTAACAAGAGATAAGTTTTGCGGGTGATGCTTTGCGTTGATATCACCGAAAACTTCTCGCGCGCACCGAAATCGGCTCAAACTGAGAAAGGCGTGCGGCACCCGAAAAGGCGGAAAAACCATCTTAAAGACGGATGGTTGCGCATTTTCCGACCAATCTGCTCAATTTAATTGGTGCGCGCCTTAGCAAATTCTATCGAATGATCCGTGAAAAAAATCGACCCTAAGGACTGCCACGGCGGCTCTAAAGCTGAAGCCCCTTGTCGTTCAAAAGGGCTTTGATTTGATCCAAAAGAGCCTGGTTTTGGCCGCCTGAGGCCTTCTTCTCGCGAGTCGAACGAACGAACTCCGCGAAGTAAAATTTGGCGACCTGTTCGGGCCGGATTTCTTCGCCCTGGAAAGTCCATTTTACGTCCCGAAACGGGCCGACTTGCGCCAGGAGTTCCTGGGGACGAGGCGATGCACTCTCTGGATTGGAGCCGTCAAATCCGGACGATGTACGCGCGTGGCTCGCGAAAGAAAGGGCAATCACTCCGTGCGCCGAGTTCGTAACCACCAATTTGATCTGGCTGCGATAAAGCATGAAATCCGCGGGAGTCTGGGCGATCGCGTAAAGCTTCACTTCTTGAAAACGCGCGCTCCCCTCGGAATAGGAGTTAAAAAGACGCGCATATTCGCCGAATCGTTCGCGGAGTTCGGAAAGAAAGCGAACCGTATCTTCCTCCACGATTTGGTGCGGATCGAGGTTCGAACCTAAGCCTAACAAGCGCTCGGCGTCCGGGTGCGTCTCCGCCCGGGCCAGATCGTGAACCCATCCTGCTGCGTTTGGTGAAAAGTCTTTGTGGTTCGCCATGCTCACTTCCAAGGTTCGCAACCCTGCGAAAGAATGTCAAAAAAAGACTCTGGAGATCGTCCGGTCAAATGGAACCCAAGTTTAAAAGTGGGCACCGTATGGCAGCTTTAGGCTTCCTGGACGGACCAGGCTTGCACACCACTGCACAGGAACAGCCCCCTGGGCATTTGACTGTAGGG
>CAZAKW010000332.1:0-3203 GCA_964485835.1 uncultured Bacteriovoracaceae bacterium | reverse complement strand
CGCCGGGGGCGGCAGGATGATGGTGACGCTGGCCGGCGCGATGTCGACCGCCGAACTCGGCTTGTCGCTTGCGGAGATGATTCGCCAGGATAAAGTTCACGCGATTTCTTGCACCGGCGCGAATCTCGAAGAAGACGTCTACAATCTCGTCGCGCACGACCATTACGAACGCGTGCCGAATTACCGCGACCTTACCCGCGAAGACGAGCAGAAGCTTTACGACAAGCACCTGAACCGCGTGACCGATACTTGCATCCCGGAAGAAGCGGCGATGCGAAAAATCTGGGCGGTCATGGAAGGGGAGTGGCTTGAGGCGGAGAAAAAGGGAGAACGATGCTTTCCCCACGAATTCTTTTACCGCGCGCTCTTAAAAGGCAAGTTCAAGCAGTTTTACCAAATCGACCCTAAAGACTCGTGGTTACTCGCCGCCGCGGAAAAAAACCTGCCTATGGTCGTTCCGGGTTGGGAGGATTCGACGCTTGGGAATATGTACGCGTCGTACTGTTTGAAGGGGATCGTCAAGAACGTGCACACGGTTCGGTCGGGGATCGAGTATATGACCTCGCTTGCCGAGTGGTACATGGGGATTTCGAAAACTCATTCGATCGGATTTTTCCAAATCGGCGGCGGCATCGCCGGTGACTTCCCAATTTGCGTCGTCCCGATGATTCGCCAAGATCTCGAAAAAGAAGACGTCCGCCTTTGGGGTTATTTCTGCCAGATCTCCGATTCGACTACTTCCTACGGATCCTACTCGGGCGCCGTGCCGAACGAAAAAATCACTTGGGGCAAGCTGTCGGTGACGACGCCGAGTTATATCGTCGAGAGCGACGCGACGATTGTGGCTCCTTTGATGTTTGCGTATTTGCTGAATCAATAAGCGCCGCGTAACGCCGCATCTTCAAGTGTTCCTATGGATTTTCATGAGGCACCCCGGTGACGCCGTGGGTGTCTCTTTTTGTTAACGAAGGCGTGACTTGATATCGCACTCATTAAAATCATCCAAAGTCCGCATTAAACCTCATTGATACACGCAAGTTTGCGTTGTCGGCTTCCGACGAGAAGGTATGATCGAACCGATCATTTCAACCCGAAAGGAACCTGACTTTATGAAAATTTCTCTGGCTGTGGCTGCTATGCTGTTCGCTGCATCGTCTGCTTTCGCGAACGACGGAACATACCGGAAGTCGACCACCGAAACGAAAGAAACGACGGCGCCTTCTTCCACGATTAAGCGCAAGCAATCGACGACGGAAGAAGAGCGGAAGCTCGGGGAAGAGAATCATCCCGCGGGATCGGTTCCTTCCAACTCAAATCCGCGCTCCGAACCCGTCCAGCCTTCGAACTGATTCGCCCCACGCACTCCGCGAGGCCCGCTTGACCTTCCCGGTTGAGCGGGCCTTTTTATTCAATCCGGGATTCGATCTCGGTTCCTAAAAGAAGAAGCTCTCCTTCTTGGATCAAACGCCCGATCTGCCCGCTTTGATCTTCGCTTCGGCATCCCGCCACCCGTTGAACGGGCGTTCCGGCTTTATTCACCGACAGCACGAAAGGGGTTTTGCACTCGGCGGGAGCATTCCCCTGCGCTGCTCGCAGGTCCGCGGCGACGCGGGAAACTTTATTCGCGAAGTCGAGATAGCGTGCGGGCTCGATGCTCCGGCGCTTGACCGTGCGTTCGTTCACTTGATTGACGATTTCGGCTTTACCGGCCTGGGCCTTCAGGCTGAGGTGGTATTGGCTCTGTGAAAGTGCATAGTTAATTTCGACGGCGCTGTCGGCCAGATCCGCCTCGCTCACCTCGACCCTCTTCTGGAGCTTCGGATGAGAAGCGCATCCCGCGATGCTCGCGAGAACGAGTAGACTGAGAAACGGGGTCTTCATGACCAGAGGACGACGGGAGTGGCGGGACATTACGGGGAGCTCCTTGGCGAGGCTTGGGGGGTGGGTTCGAACACGCAGTAGCGAACCGGTGTGCGGACGAGTTGGCAATCGAGCGACTTTCGGATTTTCGGCGCGAGGCCGACGATTTTTTCAATTCGCAGGCGGGGGGGTTGGTGATTCTGGAATCCAAGCGTGTCGACGGCGGTCGGATCTTCGCAGAGGTCACGTGCGGAGTTAATGACGGCTTGAACCTTTTCTTCGATCGTATACTGGTTTTCAACCGTGGCCATCGCGGAGGTCAGAATCTCCGTCGCCATCCAGTCCGCGAAGACTTCGGAGACTTTTTCCTTCGGTCCGCATTGGATTTCGTTCGGCTCGACCCACCCACTTTCCGCAAAGCACGCGGTCAAGCGCGTGTAGGCCGATAGCGGGTGGCGGGCGACTTCAAGCTCGCATGGATCGATCGCGTGGGCGAACTCGTGGGCGAGGGAAAAGACGAGATTAAACCACGAGGAAACGTTCATCAAAAAGGCGCCGCCTACGCGAATCCGAAGGATGCCCTGTGGAGTGCGCTCGTAATAGAGCGTGTTCTTCGTAAGAATATCGACGGCGTCAGCGTAGACGCTTGCGGGAGGCGGCATTTCAAGGATCACCGCTTCGACGCGGGCGCGCAGAACGGATTTGTCAGAGTCGCTGAAAACCGTTTCGGGTTGCCGGTTGATGATTGAGAGAATTTGTGTTCGCACCCAAGTGAATGCCGAGTCGATTCGATTTCGGCGCGTCTCCGTGTAGATCGTTCGTGCGAGTTCTTCCTCGATTTGTTTAGAGTTCCAGTCGGGATGGGCGCCTAGGATTCGACGAAGATGCCGAAGGGCGCGGACTTCGCTGGCGACTTCGAGATTCACGCTTCCGGTCGGATCGCGGGTCGGCCGCGCACCGGCGGCGCAGGTCGTTTCGTAAGGGTTCTCGCAGTAGGGCGCGGAAGGAGCGGCTTCGGCGGTGAGCCGGCGATCCAGCTCGGTCGGCGGCGAGGCTTGATCATTTCCAGGAGAGGGCGGCGCGGATTCCCATACCGAGGAGGGGTACTGGCCGGTCCAGACCGCAGCGCCCGTGCCGAAGAGCACGACGAGAGCGATACCGGCGATGAGTGGGCGCCTCCTCATTGAACTGATTTTACTCTGAAATGGGAGCATGCGCCAACGTCGAGAAGGCGATCCCGTGCGGGAATCGCCTTCTCACGTGGATTTCCTGTCTCTCACTCAATCCGATGGTCCCCTGATGCGGTTTGAGCGAGGCGACGGGAACTTGGCGGTAGAAACGGG
>CAZAKW010000331.1:0-3213 GCA_964485835.1 uncultured Bacteriovoracaceae bacterium | reverse complement strand
AACATCCGCTCTGTCGATTTCCCGCACGCCTTCGGTTTCTGAAACGGGAATTAGGATGGGAAGGGGAAGGTTTACCTAAGGTCGAATGCCACGCCCTAAATGGTTTTCGAAAACGCCTCGACGCCGTCTCAGCTTCGATGGTGTTTTCCAGTTTTTACTTAAATAATCCATCCTCGACGTTCGGACACTCATTCCTACGCATTAACAGTGGCCTTTGGTCCCAGTATGGAAACCATCGCAACGAGTTGCTGGACACGGGAATTAACTATGCCGCCAATCCCACGGTTTCTAATCCCGTACTGTACGCGCTTTTCGGCATCGTGGGTCTCTTCCCTGGGACCTTCACGGCAGTTCCCTATTATTATAAAGTCCGCGAGTACAACGATTTCGAATCCCGCGATCTTTGGAGTTACGACCTCGCGCTTCGGTCCGAAGAGCTTCAGATGCTCGTCGACCATATTTGGGAGCAAGGATCGACTTACTACGACTATTTTTATTTCACCGAAAACTGCAGCTACCATATGTTCACGCTTTTGGACGCGGCGGCGCCAAGGTTTGAGCTCGAAAAACGTCTCGCTTATTACGTGATCCCGTCCGAAACAATTCGGGTGTTAAACCGCGTTCCGGGCTTGGTGGAAAAGGTGACCTATCGCCCGTCGGTGCTATCGCAATTTCGGCATCGCTTGAAGACCCTTAGCCCGCGGGAGCGTGGAGTGCTTGATGATTTAGATGAGCACCAGGAGCCGAACCGTCTACCTGATGATTTAAGTCCGGCGGCGACCGCCCGGGTCTTAGACGCCTACTCGGATCAGATTGAGCTAAATTCGGCGGACGAGCTTCTGCGCGCAGGAAGCACGGCGCAGGTTCTTAAGCAGAAGATCCTCTTGAAACGAGCGGCCCTGGGGGTCCGAAGTGAAAAGTTAGAAGTGCCAGCGCCGATGCGCGACGCGCCCGAATTGGGCCATGGGATGCGAAGGATGTCGCTCGCCCGCGTCTTTGAACGCGGCGAGGGGGCGGCGACCCTCCTTGGATATAAGTTCGCCATGCACGAGCTTTTGGATCCAGGTGTCGGTTATCCTCGGAATATGCAGATCGATTTTGGTCAGGTCCGCGCACGGTATCGAGATCGGCCCGCAGGACTCCAAAAGAAGTTCGAATTCGACGAAATTGGTTTCTTCAAACTTACGGCGCTTACTCCTGCGAGTCGTTACTATTCTTCGAAATCGATTCGCGCGGATTTGGGTTGGCGTAAAACCGTCGAACGGGATTGCGGAAATCCGGGCGGCCGTTGTCTTCCGTTAACTTTGGATTTCGCCCCGGGATGGTCGGTGGATCCGAATGGGAAAGAGGCGATAACGCTTTTTGCATTTCTAAACGCGCGTTTTGCTTATTCTCCTTCTTACTTAGGAACCAACGTTCGTTTAGGTGCGGGCCCGAGGCTCGGCGCGCTCGTCCACTTTAGCGATTCGCTGCGGATGATGGCGCATACCGAGTTGCTTGCACGATTGTGGGCACGCGAGGATTTCGTTTTTTCGACGGAAGCGACGGTTCGGTGGGGGTTTGTTCGCGGATGGGCCATCGATCTTTCCGGGCGCCGCGAGCGGGACTGGTCGGAAGCCGGGACCCAGTTGCACTATTATTTTTAGATTAATACTTTTAGGTTTACCTTTAGTTTCGCCATACGAGATGCACGCTTTATGATCTTCCGACGGAAAACGAATTGGATTCGCCGGGCCTTGATTTTAGGGGGGCTTTGCCTGACCGGCGTAGGCTTTGGCTGTTCTTCGGTGATGTATCAGCCGAGTCGATTCCTTTATTACGATCCCGCCAAGATGGGGCTTAAGTTCGACGAAGTTCGTATTTCTTCCTTCGACGGGACCTCGCTCTACGGCTGGCGTTTCCACCAATCTTTACTTAAAAAACCCAAAGGGTTAATTCTTTTCGCCCACGGAAATGCGGAGAATATGAGCTCGCATTTTACGGTGATGGCCTGGGTGCTTGAACACGGATACGATCTCTATATTTTCGACTACCGAGGGTACGGGGCTTCGGGCGGGGATCGTCCCCAACCGGAAGAAGGAGTTCGGGATACGATCGCCGCTTTAAAATGGGCGGACGCTCAAGCGAAGCGCGAAGGCCTATCTTTGATTGCCTTTGGACAAAGTATGGGCACTGCGATGCTGACGCGGGCTTTGATTGAAGTGAAAGATTCGATCCGTCCGAAGATCCTAGTGCTTGAAAGTCCTTTTCTTTCCTTCCAGTGGGCGGGTGCAAGCGTCCTCTCCCAACACTGGATCACGACTCCCTTTCAGCCTCTTGCGTTTCTTTTGCTCTCCGACGAGTGGGCGCCCAAAGAAAAAATTCGCGAACTCTCGCCCATGCCCCTTCTCATTTTCCACGGTGACCAGGACCGCGTCGTGGATGTTCGCCTCGGAGAGCGCGTTTACGAGGCAGCGTTACCCCCGAAGGAGTTCGTCCGGGTCCCGAGGGGCGGACATATTCAAGCGTTTTGGGGGGAGGACGCCCAAAAGTATCGCAAGATCTTGATTTCGCGGCTGGATGCGGCGGTTGAATCGGAATAGTCTGGGTTCATGCTCTTAGAAGCGCACCAGTTGAGAAAAACTTTTATCCGCGGCACTAGCCACGTCGAAGCTTTACGCGGTGTTGATTTGACGATCCGTAAAGGGGAGTTCATTTCGATTATGGGTCCAAGCGGATCGGGCAAAAGCACCCTGCTCCACCTGATCGGAGGGCTTGACGTGCCGACGAGTGGCGAAGTCCGAATCGAGGGCAAGGCGCTGCAAGCCATGGACGACGACGCGCTTTCCGCGTTCCGGCGTCGTCGGCTCGGATTTATCTTCCAGTTCTTCAACCTTCTTCCAACCCTCTCGGCGATCGAGAACGTCGCACTTCCCTGTTTACTGGATGGTGCGTCCATGGAGGAAGTCGAGCCAAAGGCGAAAGCATTGCTTGAGCAGATGGGATTAGGCTCTCGACTTTCTCACCGACCCGATCAACTTTCCGGCGGAGAAATGCAGCGGGTGGCGATCGCGCGCGCCTTGGTGACCGATCCCGTTTTGATTCTGGCGGACGAACCGACCGGAAACTTGGATACGAAAACGGGCGAATCGGTCTTGACGCTGCTCGCCGAAATGGCCGAAGAGCGTGGCCATACGATCCTTATGGTGACCCACGATCCCAACGCCGCGTCCT
>CAZAKW010000330.1:0-3257 GCA_964485835.1 uncultured Bacteriovoracaceae bacterium | reverse complement strand
GCGCTCGGAAACTTGCGACTTAATGCGCGGGGTCTTTAAATCGTCGAACCATGCCATAGGATGGATTCGACGCTACCAAGGCCGTATGCCCCCCTCAACCGGATTCCAGCAACGCAACGCGCGAAGTCGAGGGTTTCGCGAGCTACGGAAAGCTAGAGCTCGTCCGTGGAGAGCGCGCAGGCTTCGAGGCGTTTGAAGGCCGATTCGAACGCCTCCACCACGACTGGATCGAAGTGGACTCCCGACTGGGCCCGGATGATTTCGCGAGCTTCCGAAGGCAACATCGCCGCTCGATACGGACGATTCGTAACGATCGCATCGAAAGTGTCCGCGATCGCGATCACCCGTGAAGGAAACGGAATTTCGTCCCCCTTCAAGCCACGGGGATACCCGCTTCCGTCCCATCGTTCGTGGTGATGGCGGAGGATCTCGGCAATCTCTTCAAGCCCTGCGACCCGGCTGACGATGTCAAAACCGGCCTCAGTATGGAGTCGCATCTCGTCCCACTCCGCACGCGTAAGCGAATCGGGCTTTAATAGGATTCGATCCGGCACGCCGATCTTACCGATATCGTGGAGAACACCGGCGAGGCGGATCTTCTCTTTCTCGGCATCCTCGATTGGAAGACAGTCGACGATCGCGTCCGCGTAAACTCCGACTCGCTTCGTATGGCCGGCCGTATAGCGATCTTTCACCTCGATCGCCGCCGCAAGCGCGCAAACGGAGCTCGCTTGATGGCGCTCTAATTCTTTTTCAAGCCGGAGATTTTCTAATCGGAGCGCGATCTGGGCCGCGACCGAATTAAGGATCGCGACGTCGGTTGCGGTGAGTGGATCACCGTCCGCTCGATTTTTCACTCGGATTACGGCAAGCACTCCGCGAGGGCCGAGAGCCCGCGATGCCCATTCGAATTCACTCCCCGTCCGACGACTCGCGCGAGACTCGGTCGCGAATCCGACCCGGTCCTCTTGCTCGAACAGAAGGCGAATCGCCTTCTCCTCCGCCTCCGAGGCGGAATAATAAATTTCGACGGTTTCCACCGCCAAGAGGCCGCGTACCGCCTGCGTTACCGCTTCTCGAATCGCCCCCAAGTCTCGCAGCGCTAAGAGGTCTCCTGCCAAGCCTGCGATCTGGTTCATCGCTGAAAGCGCCGAAGGGCTGAATCCGTCCCGCGTTTCCATCGTGGGCTCAAGCATCGTCGCGAGGGAAACGGAAAGATCTCGCTCTAACGTACGGTTTGTTTTATCGCGCAAATCCATCTGCGACTCGTTTTCCGGTGGGTTATGAAAAAGGCATCCTGCCTAAAAAAACAGCCTCAGTGATGGGTCGTCCTGACGTCACTGAGGCCCGCGAAAGAGCTTTAACTTTTTGCCCCGAATCCATCCTTGGATTCATCCACAACCACATCCTTAGTGTAAGGAAGTTTCTTGGGCGGGGTCAACCCGTCACTAAATTATTTTTCATTCTTTACTAACCAGCGTGGAATTTCCGTCGCTGTCCTCGCGAATTCCCAATGCTTTCGCCATCTCCACCGCGACCGGATAAATTTCCTTGCGGGAAATGCCAAAAACATGACTCAATTCTTTCGCGGCCCGGGATGCCGAAACTCCACATCCCAGCAATGCGCGCAGCGCTTTCTCCCAAGCGTCCCTCTCCGGCGACGCCTCGGCGGCCGGTTCGAACTCCACTCCCACCACCCATTCGCCGCGCACTTCGCCGGCGCGAGCCGCGCTTTGGATATGCGAAGCTAGATCGCGAAGGGTGCCGCGATAAAATCGCTCGTACACTTTCGTGAGTTCCTTGGCCGCGACCGCGCGCGCGTCGGGAAACCGCTCCGCAAGCCAATCGAGCATCTCTTCGACTCTCTCCGGACTTTCGAACCAAACCCAAACGGAGCCTACGTCCATCCCGGACGCTCGGGTTGCTTCTCGGTCCCGATCCCCTCCTTTTCGAGGGAAAAATCCTCGAAATACTGCCGTGCCCGACCGAAAGCCCGCCCCCGCTAAAAACGCCGGCAACGCCGAAGGCCCTGGCACGACTACGACTTCGATCTGCGCGGCGTCCGCCGCCGCGACGAGTTCCGAGCCCGGGTCGCTGATGGCGGGCATGCCGGCATCCGAGACGAGCGCCAGGTTTTCGCCGGCCTGTAAACGAGCGACGAAGCTTGCCAGTCGCGCGGGCGTCGCGTGGTGATCGGCTCGCTCGAGAGGCTTCTCCGCGCCGTAGACGATTCCGCACGCCTGCAGAAGGGTCGCCGTTACCCGAGTGTCTTCGCAGAGGATCGCATCGACTTCGGCCAAAATCCGGCGGCCACGCGGCGTGAAGTCTTCCAAATTGCCAATCGGGGTCCCCACGACGAAAAGCGTCCCTGGTCCCGCCCCTTTTTTCGGCAATTCTTGCCTCTTTTTACCGCTCATGAGGTCCACGATAATCGTTTTAGGAAGATCCAGCAATGTGCCGGAATCTCCCTTAGGCAACTTATCGAAGTGGGGACGGAATCAATGAAAGCGCAGATCAAAAAAGTGGGCGATACGATCGTGGTCGCGGTGGACGGAAAGCTCGATTACGAAACGCACGGAGCGTTCAAAGAAAACCTGCAAAAGAAAACTTTTAAACGTGGTGGCTCTACTATAACTCAGCAGTTGGCAAAAAATATGTTCCTCACTCCTGAAAAAACAATTATTCGAAAAGTAAAAGAGGCCCTCATAACACGAGAGCTAGAAAGAACTTTAACCAAAAACGAGATCTTAGAGCGCTATCTTAATTTGGTAGAGTTTGGTGAGAATATATATGGCATAAAAAGTGCGGCTCAATACTATTTTAAAAAACAGCCAAGTCAGTTGACTGTATTAGAATCCGCTTTTTTAGCAATACTACTACCCAATCCCAAAAAAAATAGTGCGAGCTTTAGAAAAAAAGAGCTCACACCTTATGCAAGACAAAGAATTCGTCAAACCATAGAACGCATGTTCTTACTCGATCGGATTAGCTTTGAAGCTTACACCCTGGCTAAATTAAATATGGCTGCCTTTCCTTGGACTGGTGAATTGATTCGTACAATGCCTACAAAACCTGTAGATGACTCAAGCGAACTTGAAATGCCCGTTATAGAAACCGAAACGCCAGAAGAGGGCTTGGACATTGACGATTCTGAGTATTCCGACGATTACATTTAATATTGAGTTAAAAACGTAGCGGGTGACAACTAGCCGTGGCCGCCCATTAAAAAGGCTTCGGCACTTGTGTCGGCCTGTGGC
>CAZAKW010000329.1:0-3299 GCA_964485835.1 uncultured Bacteriovoracaceae bacterium | reverse complement strand
AACCCCAGACCTATAGCTTGCAAAGCTACCGCTCTACCAACTGAGCTATGTCCCCGAGTGGAGATAGTGTTAGCCGAAAGCGGTTACGCCCGCAACCACCTAAGTAGGCTAGTTTTCTCATTTTGAAATGCTATCGTTCAAATATGGCCTCCTCAGAGATCTCTTCACGAAACTTTGAAAAGGGAATGCTCATCGACGACGAGTGGATGGGGGGAATTTCCAAGGAACTTGAAGGTTTCTCTGCTTTTGTCCTCGATCATCAGTCCGGAAGCGTGCTCGCCCAACAACGATTCCCTGATCTTCAACAAGCGATTGACGCATTGAATCGAATTCCCCGACCTTGGCGATTTGAAGCGACGGCCGGTTGTTCCGGAGATCGCTGCGCGGAAGGGCAGTGCAAGGGAAGTGGGTGCAAAATTTTCACGGGCTCGAATACGAGCCCTTCTTCAAACCGCGCTCCGGGATCTGTTTGCGAAAGCTAGGCCCGATCTGCCTCGGGATATTTTTGGGGTTCGTCCTACCGGCAACAGCGACAGAAAATCCGTATTCCGTAGTTCTCGACGATCCGTTTCCAAGTGCTTCGGCACCGTTTGATCTCAAAACCTCGGATTATGTTTGGAAGGGTGTCGATCAGCTGCCGACAGGGAGCCGAGTGGAATGGCTTGGAATTGAGCCCCAATGGACGCGAGTCGAGGAACGGCTTGTTTTTCCGCGTACTGGATTTCGACTTCACCTGTCTGGAGTTGAAAGCGGGATGATGACGGTGCAGGGACGCAACTATCCGCTGCGAACCGAGGGTATTTTTCAAGCAGGCGAGGCGCTCGTGCCGTTAGTTTCAGGAAGTGCTTCGCAAGTCGATGTTCGTTTCCATAAGGGAAACGAGTCAAAGACGGTGACTCTTCGTCTGCAGAATCAATCCGTGCTTGAGCGCCAAACGAACGACCCTTCGTGTTCCCCTTTTCGGCTAAAAATCGAAAAGATCTCGGAGGGTCCCGCATCGCTGTTGGTGTTTGCGCATTGCCGTTTGATTCGTGAACAGACGGAGACTGGAAGTGTCGGCAGTTTGGATCTTTTGTTGTGGTGGGACGGCGCGGATAAAACGACTCAAATCGATGCATTCGATGTCACGGATTCACCTCCCTCCGTATTACGAATCCGTATGAACGCGGCGACGCCTTCTGTCGTCGTGACTACCCCGCAGGGAACTCAATACCGCGTGAGCGCCCGGGTTCCAGAAAAAGTGAATCGCGGTTTTTTCGGGATGGGCATAGGGCCATACCAGTATCGTCTTCTTGCGCCGGAGGCCGATGTGAATTCGGTTGCGGGCGTGTTGACCGTGTACGGAAGTTATCAGGTGTCGGACGCCGTAAGGCTGACCGCTTTTAACGCCACAACGCTTAATAGAAATACATTTACGGATACCGGTCTCTACGTAAAAACGGACTCGGCCAAGTTCTTTGATCAGCGAATCTCGGTTTCGTTGATGCTCGGGGCGAACGCGGTAGGATTTCGGTATGGCGGACGAACACGTCTAAAGGTGGGAGCGCCCCAAGGTTTCGAAGCAAAGATCCCCGACTTTTTCATTCCGAATGTCGCCTTGACGGTGGGTGCGTTCGTTTATCCGCCGATTGACCAAAAGAGTTACTACAATACGTGGCTGCGTGTCGGCACGCCTTCGTTTTTCGGCGAGCTGAACTTTTTGGCGATCCGTGACCGTTTCGAAGAAGGAGCGATCTACACCCGGAGCGCGGGAATCTCGATCGGCTTCCCGGTCGCCCGATTCTTTTGATTCCGAGTCGATGCCATGGTCAACGAATCGAATGGGATTTAAGTTTTCCGTACAGATGTGAGCGATCCATTCCGAGTCCCAGCGCCATCTTCGAAATGTTTCCGTCGAAACGAGCGTAGGCTTCGCGCAGAAGCGTTCCCTCGAAGCGTGCGACTTGATCGTAAAAATTAGGAATCGATCCGGTTTTATCCGCGCTCGCTGGCGCCTTCACATCGAGGACCTTGGGATGCAGATCGGCTACGTCGATTTGCCGATCGTCAATCAATGCAAGCGAGTAATCGAGAAACGCGGAAACTTCTCGGACGTTGCCCGGCCAATCGTACCACTGGAGCGCTTGTTTCGCTTCCTCGGTGATTTGGACTTCGTTGCGGGTTTTTTCCTTGAGAAAATGATCGATCAATAATGGGAGATCTTCTTTTCGTTCGCGGAGGGGAGGGATCGAAATCGGAAGTACGTTCAATCGTTGCCATAAATCGGGCAAGAACTCGCCTCGAGCGACGAGATCTTCAAGTGGACGGTTCGTGGCGGCCACGACTCGGAACTCCAGCGGGATGACCCGAACCGAACCGAGCCGCACGATTTCCTTTTCTTGCAGAACACGTAGGAGTTTCGCTTGAATCGCAAGCGGTAGATTCGCGACTTCGTCAAAAAAGATCGTTCCTCCGTCTGCTTCTTCGAAAAGACCTCTTTTTACGTTCTCGGCGCCGGTGAAGGCTCCCTTCTCGTGCCCAAAGAGCAAGCTTTCCGCGGTCTGGGCGTGGAGGGTCGCGGAGTCGATGGCGACAAATGGTTCGAACTGCCCTCGTCCGTCCTGTTTGCGAAGGAGACGCGCGACGATTTCTTTGCCCGTGCCCGTTTCGCCGGTGATGACAACGTTGGCGGCGGATGCGCGAAACTTCTCGATGAGGCGGCGGACGTTTTGAATTCCGGTTGTTTCCCCGACGAGGCGTACGGTGCGCGCGGCCCTCATCGTTTCAAACGATTTTTTCTGGGCCGAGCGTTCCAGTGCCCGTTGGTTTAGCACGCGTTCAATCGTGAGCTTGAACTCGTCCGGTTCGAAGTCCTTAACGATATAGTCCATGGCGCCCGCGCGAAGAGCCGCGCGCACGATCGAAAAATCCTTTCGCCCCGAGACCATGACGATTGAAAGATCGGAGTCCAGAGCGCGAATTCGCCCAAGGGCCTCGATTCCTTCGTTCGGAGTGCGCATTTGGACGTCGAGCAAGAGCAAGTCGAAACGGCTACGGGTAAGGAGTTGGATCGCTTCGTCCGCGTTCTGGGCGAAAGTCGCCGTACCGAAATCGCGAAGGAGTAAACCCAGCGTCTTCCGAAAAAGAGGATCGTCGTCACATGCCAAGATTCGCGCGCCGCTCATATGCCTTCAAGCATAACAGGGTGTAGGGAAATGCCTACAGAGTAGCGTGAAGGGTGTCGCGGATTTCCGACAATGTTCGAACCCCGGTCCAAATGGACGACATCGTTGGCGTCAAAAACCCGTCAGATTTCGTGC
>CAZAKW010000328.1:0-3315 GCA_964485835.1 uncultured Bacteriovoracaceae bacterium | reverse complement strand
GCTGTACACCCACCGGTGAATTTCGCATGTCGGAAACGGATTGTCCCATTGCCTGTTTAAGTTGAACGAGATCGATCCAAAGTGTAGCAGCGAATCGCTGAGTGAGCAGGTAGTTCGCATAAGGGGCGCCATACAAGGTTAATGGATTTCCTTTGCTGGCTTTCGAATTATAGAAATATGGCCTTTCATAAGTAAACAGCCCGAGAGTCAAAGGCACGCCGGGGACATCGTAGGTGATGTTTTGCTCGAAGCGCACACCGGTGACAAATCCAGAATTGCGAGAATCGGAATTTGTCGGAAGGTAGACGCGACTCCCTAACCCAACCTTTAGTTTTCCGCGGCGGATCACCTCCGAATCGGAAAGGCGGATAAATACGTTACTGATCATTAAACCTTTCTCCTCTCGGAAAGGCGTGTAAATTTGTGGAATCCCGACGCCCACCAGCCTCTGCTTCGTCGGTCGATATCCCGCAGTAATTACACCATCTAAGTTTTGGACATCCCCGGCGGTCCCATCATAGGAGGGATTAAAGTCGCTCGCACTACCAACGGATGGTCCGAAGTAAATGCCCCAGTAATTCAAAGCCAGTCGGTCCTTCAGCGAAGGAGCACCACCTTTTGTCGAAGGACCCGTAGTAACACTCTTCGAGGTAAAGGCTGCATCGATTGGTTGTGCCGCAGCAAGAGTCGCTTCCGAACCCGTAGGCGAGAGGGCCGGCGGTGTGGACGGTTTCGTTTCGGCGAGTGCAGTGGTAGCAGCAAGGCAAAAGCAGGCCGCCACCAGATTTTTGTTCTGGTACATGATGTTCTCCGTTTATTCAGGACGTGTTATGGGGACGCTTTTTTAAAGACTACGACGACCGAGGTTTCGCTCGAAATCGCGGAATCGAGCGACGCTTTTATGCTCAATGGGCGAAACGTCAGCCAGTTTCTCGAACTTACCTACAACTAGATTTCCACCGAAGAAGAGGAACTTCGAAGTGATCCTGCCGTCGATTTTCACCGCCATCGACGTATCCGTTCGTAAATGCTCTTTGCGGATGTCCTCGTCCCCTTCGGTAATGTAAAAAGTCTCACCGTCGCTGGAACGAGTGAACTTTAATGGATGGTCTCCACTGTGTTCCGGGTCGTGCGATCCGCTGAAATCCTCGATGACTCCAATCCACGATTGTACTGATTCGCCCGCGATCGCTTGGGACGAGATGGAAATGGCGAATATGGTGGACGAGATAATGTTAGCGAGCTTGGTTTTCGTAGACATAAGTATACCTTTGGCCCTTCGTGCGTTTCCGCGCGTCGCATGCTTGCGAGTCGCTTAAACACTATTGATAGATTTTTACGATGTTCTGGAGCGACTAAACGCTCGTCTCAAAGACTCCGCTAAAAGCAGAATGCTCTAGACTGCCCGAGAAAATACTCGCCGGTTAAGCGAGTGCGGGTGCAGAAGGGGGGCGCGGGATATACGAAATGAGATCGTCAGGAAGAACACCGGACCGATTTTTAAATGGAACGTTCGTCGGGCGAATGGCGTTTGCAATATCTGCCTTTGGTAGAACAAAGGAGCAATGCCCGATATGACAATGGTGATCGCCACCGGCGGTTGGAGCCGCTTCAACCGAGGCATGACTTTCATGAGTCGTTTCGGAAGAGCCGTCGACGTCCGCAACTATGGAACATGCCGAATGAACCTGAGAGGCGGGCACAGGCCTATCGCCGAAAGCAGCGTCACTTCCACCAGCCCAAGAGTCGAGGGCCGATCCAGAAATACTAGCCAGGAGAATGATAAAAGATGCGAAACGCCTCACAAGGGACTTATCGGTTGCCGAGCTAAATTACGCGTTAAATTTCAATTAAGACGCTTTAATGGGCAGGTGTAGCCTAAGTATTCCAGACCCTGCCTTGCTATCGGGCGCGTCTGCCTCGGTCAGCCCAGCTTCGATTTGCCGCCGCGACATGAGCTGCAAGATCCTTCTGAAACTCACTCATCTTCTCAGCAGAGGAAAAATAGTAAGTCACGCCTTCATGTTTACATTAAACTCAGGCTTTCCAGCGACGTCGTACTGCTTGTTCTCAACGCTGTAAGCGCATTTCCCTTCATAAGAAACTTTCTCGGCCTCTTTCTGGTGGTGGTGATGAGAAACGTCATTATCGTGATGCGCACAGGCAGCGAGAGTAAAAACCGCGAAGGCGACAAGAGTCGTGAGGGCAGAGTTCATTATTTTTTTTCTCCGGTTAGGTAGCTTATTGGCGAAGTCTCACCGCTTTCCGGGTGTCAGTCCAACTGAAAACTAGGAAGTTAACCCTTCGGTTCGCCGAAGGCCTCGTTAGGAATGTAAATGCGACTTCCTCACCTAATACGCCGGCTTAGGGCTCGGCGCTCGGGGCTTTTAGTGCAGCCATTACCGCACTATTAAGCGAGTCATAGTTCACTCCAAATACCAGCCGGCCGTTGACGAAAAATGTAGGAGTCTGATGGAGCCCCAACGTTTTCGCATCCCGTAAATCTTCGGCGATTTTAGTCTTATGCTTTGCGACCAAGTAGTCCTCGCCGGTGTTTCTTTTCGGAATGCCGAGCTCAATAAGATACTTTGAAATCAGTTCAGGCCTCGGATCCGCATGGCTACCCCACTCTGGCTGGCGAGCGTAGAAGAGATCTAACCCTTCGTCGAACTTCCCCGCCTCCCGGAGTTCTTCGAGCGCGGCAGATGCGAAGGCAGAGTTTGGATGAAGCGGAAGATAACGTATTACGACCCGAACCTTTCCCGCATACCGGTCGAGCATGGCGTTTACAATCGGCTGCATCGCGCGGCAAGCCTCACACTCCGGATCCAAAAACTCCACGATTGTTACCGGAGCGTCTACTCTTCCTTTGATGGGACTGTGAGCTTTGACCAAAATCGCCGAGTCAATCGTCGGGGACTGGTCAACGGCCGCCTGTTCGTCGCGCCGGTTGAAGTAAGCGAGCGCGATAAAAAAGGAGAGGCCGAGAACGACCACGGCCCCGATAAAAACCTTATTTTTATTCATCGGCAGTATTCCTTATCCTTTTTGAAAAGAGACTAATCAAGAAAAGCAGAACAAAAGAAAGCCCCGACATCAGCGGAATGGTGAGAAATCCCAGCCACTCGATCTGCTTAGAGGTGCAAGAAACCCCTTGTTGGCATGGAGTGATACTACCGGGAATCAAGTGGTAGTAGAGCAAGTTATGATAGATCGCGATCAGCAGCCCGACCCAAATGAGCGGAAATGCGTACTTCGAAGTGACGTTGGCCCCTAAAATTGGAGTATTTGCATCTTCCTAAAAGGCCGCATATA
>CAZAKW010000327.1:0-3333 GCA_964485835.1 uncultured Bacteriovoracaceae bacterium | reverse complement strand
CCTGTGAATCTTTGATTCTTCCCCTCCGGTGCCTTTTTGCATGAGCCAATTCGAGAGGCCCACGCTGCGACGAGCGGCATCTTCGACACATTGCGTTATTTAGAAAATAACGAAATACTCAAAGAGTTAGTGTGAGCGGGGTGTAAAAAACGGGGGTCATTTATGAAATTCAAACCGGCTGACGGAAGCTCGCTTTGCTTCTTGACCGTGGTCGCAATGAGTATGGTCACGGCCGACGATGCGGAAGCATCTCGGTGGCGTCGAAGAAAAACTTCGTCAACCCCTACGGTTTCCCCGTCTCCAAGTCCTACGGTTTCCCCATCGCCAGGCCCAACGGTCGTTCCATCGCCAGGCCCAACGGTGGTTCCATCGCCAAGCCCTACCGCTCCGCCACCTAATTCCAGCGCCGGACCCTTCTACTACGTGAGCCCAACCGGTAGCGATACCGATGGTTCAGGCGGATTAATGGCGCCGTGGAAATCTCTCTACAAAGCGACTTCCGCAGTGAGGGAAGAGGGGGCTGTCATTCGCCTCCTTCCGGGGACCTATCTCGAAACCCGACAGAGTCTCCTTCCGGTCGGAGTCAGTATCGAAGGTTCGGGCCCGGACAAGACCATTCTAAAATCAACTCTGACGGCGGACTGGACCGCGATGATTCTCGCTAGGTCGGAGGACGAAGGAACGCTTGGGAATCAATTCATCAGTCACTTAAAAATGGATGGCCAGTCCCTATCGACCTTTTGGGCGATCCAAGTCGTCGGACGCGGTAACTTCCAGATCCACCACACGACCATCGTTGATTTCAAGGATCGGGGCGTCCTCTTCTTGGGCCGTACCGACAATACGGATCGGGCCCCGACACGGTACGCCCAGAACAATCAATTCTACGCGAATACCGTCCTCAATTCTTCCGCCTATAACACTGCGAACGGAATTTACGGGCGTTGCAACCTTTGCATCGGCGGGCAGGAAGGAATGCTGGTCTACGAGAATACCTTGGTCCAGGATCAGCGGCCCGACGGATACAACGGAAATGTTATTAAGTTTGAACTCAACGGGCATAATCGGAATTTAAAAATATACAAAAACATCATCCGTAAAAAGCCATTCAAAGGCTCCTCTTACGGAGATGCGGGATGGCCGTTTGCAATCGAACTCTGGCATTCCGAAGGGGGGTTGGAGATTTACGATAACGTCATTACCGGAGGAGGAATCGATCTCGACGGTATTTCGAATCCGCTTCAGATGCCGTTTGGAGCCTCCGTTCGAAACAATAGTATCGTGAACGAGACCCAAAACGATAGCCACGAAGTGGGGATCTTCCTTGAAAATAATGTCGCCGACGTAATTATCGAGAAGAACCTGATCGATCGAAAAACAACGGGCATCATGTTTACTCCGAGATATGGCGATACGATACGAAACATAAAAATCAGGAACAATCTGATGACCAACATCGGTCGAATGGCGAATGGGAACGACGGCGCCGGCATCACGGTTTGCAGTGACTATACGCGGTCGACCACGATCGAAGACGTTTTCATCCAAAATAATACGATCGTCGCTGGACTGGGAATCGCGCCCTGGTTTGGGGTCATGATCCAGAGCGAAGGTACGAAGTTGATCGACGGTTTTATTCTCCAGAACAATTCCATCCAAGGTTTCGTTGCCTCCGCCTTTAGAAATGCCGATTCCGCCTATGCCAATCAGGTCATCGTGCAGAATAATAATTTCTACCAGAACGGAAACTCGAACGAGCCTGAAATGGGATCGCCGCTAAATTCGATTGTCTCCGGCAACTTGAAGCTGAATCCGACCTTTGTCGGCGATGGTAATTTCACGCTGCAGGGAGGCTCTCCCCTGATTGATCGCGGAATCAATATCGGAGTTCCGTTTTCTGGACCGGCGCCGGATATTGGATACGCCGAACGGCAGTAGACTCCCTTAGTCGGGCCGCTTTTCTTGAAGCGTCACGACGAGCGGATAGTGGTCGGACGGCATCCGCCACCGCTCCGAGCGTGTCTGGGGCAAGGGCTCCGGATCACCGTAGTAGTTACGGTAGCGATGGACGAACGATTCTTGGGGAACGATCTGGTTCGCTGCCGGGGGCGAAAGAAGGAGGTAATCGAAGACTAGGGGATTTGGGCTTCCCGAATAGTCGAAATGGACAAGGGTTGCGCGGTCGCCTTGCCGCGTTCCCACGATGTCTTGGAAATCTTCTAAATCCGTTTGCCGAAGCGCTTCAAGATCCAAGCTATCGAGTTCCGCGTTGAGATCCCCGCCGACGATGATGGACGCGCGGGGAAACTCTTGACGTCGTCTTCGGTAAAGTTCGGCAAGTGCGAAGGCCTCCGCCGTGCGAACGTCTTTACCACGTACGTCGCCGTCCGTACTGAGCTGGGACTTTAAGTGGGTCAGGAGAAACAGGTACGCGAGCGAACCGTCCGAGGAACTCAACCGCAGCTCGGCGACGTCTCGTGAAAAATGAGAAATTTGCTTTCCTTGCCAGGCCATCACTTCAATCGGAAAATCGCGATTCGAAAACGAGGCAGCAGTGTATCCAAGCCCTTTGAGAACTAAAAACCCAAGGTCGATCCCGCGCTTCGCATTTCCAGGGAGAAAATGGATTTCGTAGCGGTCGTTTAAGAAGTGGTGATTGAAGTTTTCAAGGGAAGCGGCCCCTCCGACTTCGACGAGCATGAGGACGTCGGGAGAGATTTCGAGGATCGCATCGGCCACTCCAAACAACCGCTTCAAGGGCTTCTGGCGATCTTTGAGTTGGGGGAGGGCGGCGTTCGCCCAGCGCTCCTCGGAAAGTGACTTCAGAGAGTCACCGCCGTAGTATTCCATCGAAATAAAAAGATTCTCGACGTTGTACTCGCAGATGCGCAAAGGCGGGCCTCCGTTTCCGTATCTTGTTTCTTTGGTACCATAGGATTGCTCTCAAGGACGGCACCAATGCCAACGGCCAAGGATTTGACACTCATGTTTAGTGCCGCATCGACCGAGAGTGAGTGGCATGGGTGCGCGTCTGCCAATTCTTTCTCATTCAAAAACCGTCCAAGCGGGTTTGGCCCTGCTGGTGGGTGGCCTCGCGGGTTGTGCAGGCGTGGAATTGGGAGCTGCGACGAGTACCGCATTCTTTCTCGAGCGCGCACCCGCGTCCGAATCTCGGTTCGTTCCCGACGAAAAAGAGTTTCTCGGCTTCTTAAAAAGCCGTCGCTACCGAGTTTCTGAGTTCTCGTATCTTCGGGACTGGGGCGCTCGGCACGGAGTGCACATCTATGCCGCCGGGGGTACGGCGGCGGGGTTAGCCCATTATGTAAAAGACGA
>CAZAKW010000326.1:0-3335 GCA_964485835.1 uncultured Bacteriovoracaceae bacterium | reverse complement strand
GGGGAAGTGGGAAGCGAGAAAATCTCGAATTGGGTTTGGGAACGCTTCTTCCCCGACCTAGGCCACGTGCTTTTGCGTATCGGGCGAAGCGTGGGGGCACAGTTCGAGCGCCTCAGCGATCCCTTAACTGGATCCGGCTATGCCGAGATTTTCAGGGCGCCCGCTAAACTCGTCCAGTGGTTACATGGCGGAAACGTCCGCCTCTATTTGTGGTTCGCATTGGTTTGGATTCTAATTTTTTCGGTCTATTTGACTCGTTAAGGAGTGACGTGTGAAAGGTCTCATCCCCATCCTCGTATTCGCGCCCATTGTCGGAGCGGTCTTGCAGACCTTAAGCCCGCGGCCCATGATTACTCGTTCCGTGGCGTTGGTTTCGAGCCTCGTAAGCGCATTGGCAGCGGTATTGATTCTGCTCCAAATTTACTCGAGTCCGGACCATACCTTTTCCCCGTTCGTCGTGGACTGGATGCGTTCCTACTCCGTGCATTTTGCACTTGGAATTGACGGTTTGAATCTGCTTCCGGTTTTGGCGACCGCGATCGTGTTTCCCTTTCTTCTCATTTCGGAATGGGAACGGCAGTTTGGACGAAGAGGAATCCATGCCCTCCTTCTCCTGCTAGAAGGAGGAATTCTGGGCACGCTCTGTTCCCTCGATCTTTTTCTCCTGCTTTTCTTTTTCCTGATGCTCCCCATTCCCGCCTATTTTTTGGCGTCGATCTGGGGAGACGAGGGGCGGGAGACCTCGGCGTTTCGGATGATTTCGACTTCCCTTGTCGCGGGCGCGAGTTTGTTTTTCGGGGTCCTGTTGATTTATCATTCCGTGGATCCGCATACGTTTTTAGTGAGTGATCTCGCCGGAAAGCTCACGGGCAAGACAACCGAAATTTTCGGGATGACTTTCGAGGTCCAGCAGATCGCTTTTCCGCTAATCGCCTTTGGTCTTGCGCTTCGCGCGCCCGTATGGCCGCTCCAGGGATGGTTTCGGAAGTTTGTCCTGAAAGCGCCGACAACGATCGGAATCGCCGTGATCCTTGCCGGATTTCCAGTCGCCATTACGGTCTTCACCCGGATGGGATACGCCCTTTTTCCAGAGATCATGCGAGGTGAGCGCGACGTGTGGATCGGTCTTGGAGTCGCGAATTTAATTGTCGGCGCGTTGACCTTGCTCCAAGAAAAAGACCTCCGGGGGGTGATGGTATCGTTGTCGGCGTATTTCGCGGGGATTTCGTTACTGGGCATTGGCACGGGACATCCGGCCGGTTTGATTGCCTCGCAATTCGTGCTCCTTTCTTCCGCGATCTGCCTCGCGATTTGGGGATTCTCAACGGAGATTCTCCGGTTTCGGATTCGAAGTTACGCCATCAGCGATTTCCGCGGTGTGCTTCGGGCGCTTCCAGACCTCGGTTCCACCACGCTGATCGCGGTGGCGGCAGTCGCCGGAATACCGGGCACGGTGGGATTCGTGGCCTATGCGTTGCTTTACGTGGGCGGTTTCAATTATCACCCGGGAATCGTGGTCACGACGCTGGTTGTTTCGCTGGTGGTCGCGGGTTTTTTGATTCGGATATTCCGCTCGATTTTCTTAGGCAAGAAGGCGGAGGAACGGTACGCCCAGCTCAGTCTGCGCGAGCGTCTTTTACTCATTCCTCTGGCGGCGGTAGCGGTGATCGCGGGATTTGTGCCTTCCCCGTTGATCGATATTGTCCAAGCGACCGTGACCCGAATCCTTTCTCCGGGAACGGCGGGTTAAGTCGGTGTCGGATTTGATTCTCTTTCTTCCGGAACTCTATCTGATCCTCACGGCGATCGGGCTGATCTTGGGCGAGGTCGGTTATCACGGAGAAAGAGTGCGGATGATTCTCGCGACCGCACTCCTTTCGGTCGGCGGCGCGCTTTTACAACTCCTTTTGAATTACTCAGTCGGTGCCGGCCGGTACGGTTATGGGCATTTCGTCAACGACGGATTTTCGCTTTTTCTAAAGACACTTCTTCTCGTATCCGCGGGAATCGCGCTCTTCTCCGATCGAAAATCCCAAGAAGTTTCTTTGGAGCATCGAACCGAACACGCGACTTTGATTCTCGGCGCGACCGCCCTAGGGATGCTTGCGGTTTCGGCGGTGCACTGGATTTGGATTCTCATCCTCCTTTTCTGCGTCCAGATGCTGGGCTCGCTCGCCTTTGCGCTGAAAAAGTTTGATTCGCGAGCGATCGAATCGGCGTTCAAAGGGAATCTCGCCGCAATCGCCTCCACGGTGCTGCTCGCGCTGGCGGCGGTCTTGTTTTACGGAGTGACGGGAGAATTCGATCTTTACGCGATTCACTCGGCGCTTGCGGAACGGGCCGTCTCGCCGCGTCTTTTCGCTTCGGGATTCATACTGGTCATCGTCGGCCTTGGATTTTTCGGCACCTATTTTCCGGCCCAATTTTGGGCGAAGGACGCGTACGAAGGCGCCTCTATTCCATCGACAGCGTTTGCTTCTTTGCTATTTCGAATCACGAGCATCGGAATTCTTCTCCGCGTCGTCGTCGTCCAGTTTGCGAAAGAAACGGAGAAGGGATTCTGGGCGCCATTGACACCCATGAACTGGACGCCCGTATTGGCCACCGTCGCCGGGATCACGCTGTTGACGAGCGCTTTGTATCTTTTTCGCCAAACCCGCACGCGAAAACTTCTCGCCGGGATTCTTGTCCTGCAAAGCGGGTTTTATCTGCTTGGAATTCTGGCTTTGGACCAAGTCGGCTTCGCTTCGATCCTTTTCGGCCTGACCGCGGAGGTTTTGACGGTAGGGGGTTTGTTCTCCGCCCTCTCGTATTTTCAGGATCGCCAGGACGAGCACGATCGTCGCGGACATCTTTCCAGATCCGTTCCCGAGGGAATCGCCTTGTTGCTCTTTTTGGTATCGATTCTTGGACTTCCCCCGCTTCCGGGGTTTTTCGCGAAGTTTACTTTAATCAGCTCTGCGGCACGCCATCAGTGGAACGAGTTGGTTGCGATCGCGCTGGTCTCTTTGATTCTTGCATCGATTGCGGGCTTCCGTTGGGTTTACCCTTGGATTTACGAACTGCGTCATCGCAATGAAGCATTCGCGCTTTCGCTTTCCCACCGACTTTTACTTTTCGGACTTCTTTTACCGCTTGTTCTCTTGTCGGTCTTCACCGAACCGATGTTGGCGTGGGTGGGTTCAAGCGTCGCATTCCCACTTCGATAGCCCCGCACGATAAAGGCTCTCCCACCCCACTTTCTGGTAGAACCCTCTTTTAGGCAGGGCTGTAGTCGGGGTCACTGTAAATTTGACTTACAAACCTAGGACTTACGGCTCCGAAGCCGGGTCCCG
>CAZAKW010000325.1:0-3347 GCA_964485835.1 uncultured Bacteriovoracaceae bacterium | reverse complement strand
CCGCTCCGATTCCGGTGACGACGACTCGGCGATGGTTTGCGGAAGGAGTCACGTAGGGTCCGGGGGAGGAGATTTAGTTATTGGCTTTGGAGGTGATGTATTTCACCACGTCGCCAACCGTTTTCATTTTTTCGGCGTCTTCGTCCGGGATATCGAGGTCGAATTCTTCTTCCATCGTCATCACGAGCTCGACGATGTCGAGGGAGTCCGCGCCGAGATCGTCGATGAACGATGCCGTCTGCGAAACTTTCGTGGCGTCGACCGCGAGTTGGTCGACGATGATGGAACGGACTCTTTCTTCAATGGAAGCGGTCATGAGGGGATCTCTTTCCTTATACGTTTAATAACAAGTTCTGAATGGCGGCCACCGGGGCTCGTCCTCTCAGATGTACATTCCGCCGTTCACGCCAATCACCTGACCGGTGATGTAGCGGGACGCCGGCGAAGCCAAAAACGAAACCGTCTCGGCAACGTCCTCGGGGTTTCCAAAACTGCCCAGCGGAATGCCCCGGAGGATCGCGTCTTTTTGGGCCTCCGTCAAGGCTCCCGTCATGTCGGTTTGGATGTAACCCGGTGCGACAACATTGCACCGAATCGAGCGTGAAGCGAGTTCCTTGGCCACGGATTTAGCAAATCCGATCAACCCCGCCTTGGCTGCCGCGTAAGCAGATTGGCCGGCATTTCCCATCTCTCCGACGACCGAAGAAATCAGAATCACCGATCCGTTACGCGCCTTCATCATCCCGCGCGACGCGGCGCGCACGCAGTAGATAGCGCCCTTTAAATCGACGTCCAACGTTCGATCCAGGTCTTCGTCTTTCAGCCGCATTAAAAGTCCATCGATCGTAATGCCGGCGTTCGCGACTAAGACCCGAATCGACCCAAACTCTTTTTCAAGCGCCGTAATCGCCGCGTCGACCGCCGCCGAATCCGCGACATCGAATTTCGAAAGCACCGCTTGGCCGCCGGCAGCCTCGATCTTCGTTTGCAGCTCTTTCGCTTTCGTCTCGTTGGACGCGAAATTCAGCGCGACACGGTAGCCTTGGGAGGCGAGTTTTTCCGCAATCGCGGCTCCGAGCCCGCGAGAAGCGCCCGTGACGAGGGCTAGGGGAAGAGGGGAAGAAGAACTCATACATACTCTCCAAGCTGTTCAAGCGTTCGTTTATCGGAGACGCCGCTGCAAATAAACGTTTTGCTCGGATAGGTCGTCGCCACGCGTTTGCCAAGACCTTGTAAAACTTTCCCCGGGCCAAATTCCACGGCCGGTCCGTAGTCGCGTTCGATCAACGCCGTGACGGTCTGTCGCCACAGTACGGGGTGGTCGACTTGTTCCACCAAAAGTTCAAACACCAATCCCGCCTCCGAAGTGGGCTTAGCCGTCCGGTTCGGAACGTACGGAAACCGTAAGTTCGTCGGCCGTTCCGCAGGCGTGGCGGCGGCGAAAAGTTCCGCCATTCGCTTCCGAGCGGGAGCCATCATCGCGCAGTGAAACGGCGCGGAAACCGAAAGCGGAATCGCCTTTCCTTTGAACTTATCGCCGAGTTTAACGAGCGCGACGGCTTCGGCGACGGCGTCCGCAGAGCCCGCGATCACGGTTTGCCCCGGAGCATTGAAATTTGCGGGCGATAGCACGCACTCGCCGGCGGTCGCCCCGTCCCGTTTTTCGCTCGCCACAACTCGCGCCGCTTGGCAAAGCGCCTCGATCGCCTCGTCTTCCATCCCCATGATCGCGGCCATTCCTCCTTGGCCGGCGGGCACGGCCGCTTGCATCGCCGCGCCTCGCTCGCGCACCCACCGAACTGCGGTTGCAAACGGAAAAGCGCCGGCTGCGACCAGCGCCGAGTATTCGCCCAAGCTATGCCCGGCGACGATCGTCGGTCGATAGCCTTTTTCCGATTCGGCCACCCGAAATGCCGCGATGGACGCGAGTAAAAGAGCGGGCTGGGTATTCTCGGTCAAAACCAGTTCGCCTTCGGGCCCGTCGAAACAAAGTTTTTTCAAATCAAAGGAGATCGCGTCGCTGGCTTCTTCGAAGAGTTCGCGCACGAGTTTGAAATTATCGTATAGGTCTTTCGCCATCCCGACGTGCTGGGAGCCTTGGCCCGGGAAGAAAGCGACATTTTTCTGGGAAGGGTTTGGCACGATCAGCATCTCCTCGTAGGGTTAAAGCCGGAGTTAAATCGAAACTCGGATTTCCATCTCGACGGCCGCCTCATCAGTATTCCACCATCGCCGCGCCGGCCGTCGTACCGGCGCCGAAAACGGGAATCAAGAGTCGATGTCCGCGCTGGATTCGCCCGTCGCGGATTCCCTCGTCAAGCGCCGTGGGAACGGTCGCCGCCGAAGTGTTTCCTCGGGTGGCGATGTTTAGAACGAATCGCTCTAGAGAAAGCCGCTGCTTTTTTGCCACCATTTCTAAAATACGCAAGTTCGCTTGATGGGGGACCACGTGGTCGACGTCCGCAGTCGTAAGCGCCATGGAGGATAAGAGGCCGTTGCCCTGTTCGATCATCGCGCGAACGGAAGTTTTAAAAATCTCCGCACCCTGCATCTGCATTTTCGTCTCCGAGTAGGGGAGAGTGGCCAACGAGTTGGGAAGCTCGCCGTAAATCGGCCGCGAAGATCCTCCCGCCGGGATTTCAAACAAGTCCCAGTCGGCGCCGGTGGCGGTGAGCGAGAAACGCGGGTAAAGCGAAGCGCTGTCGATTTCCGCATGCGAAAGCACCATCGCGCCCGCGCCGTCGCCGAAAAGAATCGCACTTTTGCGGTCGGTGTAATCCGTGACTCGGGAGAGAAGATCTGCACCGATCACGAGTAAGTTTCGAGCCTGGCCGGAAACAATCATCGCGTGGGCAACGGACCATGCATGGTGGAATCCGCTGCAAGCGGCATTTACATCGAATGCGAACGCATGGCCCGCGCCGAGATCACGGTGGACGAGGGCGGCGGACGCGGGAATCGATTGGTCGGGGGTACAGGTCGCAAGTAGAATTCCGTCAAGTTCCGCCGGCGAGAGCCCGGCGGTCGAGAGCGCGATGCGTGCGGCCTCGGTCGCAAGACTTGAAAGGGACTCGCCGGCACCTGCGAAATGCCGCGAAACGATTCCCGTCCGCTCGAAGATCCACTCCGGGCCGAAATTCTCAATCCCGTCGTCCGGCAAGCTTCGGCGCGCGCGCGCGATGATTTCGCAAAGTTCCGAATTATCGACCCCACGCGAAGGAAACGCCGAGCCCGTACCCGCGATGCGCGAGGTCGCTCGAACCGTCGCCGCAGTCATGCGCCGGGTCCTCCGAGCGTCGGGTTCGCGGGCGTCGACCGCGGAGCGATCACGCGTTCAAGTTTTTCGA
>CAZAKW010000324.1:0-3359 GCA_964485835.1 uncultured Bacteriovoracaceae bacterium | reverse complement strand
TTGACGGTCGTTTTTTCGGATTCCCTTTCGACGACGGCCTCGCTAAATTCGCTTCCAACTAACTGAATCGAGAGGAAAACGAAGATGAAACTCTATTACTCTGCTGGCTCGTGTTCGACGTGTTGCCATATCGCTTTAGAAGAGGCGGGGCTCAAGCACGAGGCGATCGCCATTGATTGGGATAACGCCTCGGATCCGAACATCGCGGTGATCGAAAAACTAAATCCCCTGGGCACGCTGCCGGTGCTGGGCTTTGAGGGTGGCAAAGTCCTTAGTCAGAATTTGGCGATTCTTACCTACATCGCGGACCAAGCGCCCGAAAAGAAACTTCTCCCCGCCCACGGGACGTTTGAGCGCGCGGAGGCGATGAACTGGTTGTCTTTCGTAGCGTCCGATTTACACAAAAGCGTCGGTGGGCTTTTCGCGACCGAATCCTTTTCGGAAGATAAGACCAAGCAAGCTGATTACCGTACTTGGGGACTTGCCAACGCGAATCGCACGCTTTCTTTTTTGAACGAAAGCCTCGCAGGAAAAGACTACCTGATGGGCAAACAGTTTACCGTGGCGGATGCCTACGCGTTCGTGGTCGTGGGTTGGACGAAGTGGCTGGGAATTTCGCTTGAGCCGTACGCTCATATTCGCTCTTACCAGAACCGGGTGCTTGAACGACCCGCGGTACAGAAAATTTTGAAACTCGAAGGTTTGCTTTAATTTGGTACGGGGCTTCGCCACTTGTCAGCACTTTGGTGAAGAAGCGCGTACTCAAAACCGAAGGCGAATCGAAAGCTAGAGTTTGCGGCGTGGCAAAATGGCAGATGGCATTCCCGTCGTTAGAGGCATTATATAGGAGCAGTTATGGGTAGGCATATACCAATATATATTGGTATGATCTAACCGCGCTTTGGCGCCCGAAGTGGGGATGCGGAACTAATTTGGCGCGGTGGGACTAGATTTGGAGCGCTTCTTTAATATTTCCGAAAGCTGGTTTTCAACTGCCTTGCGGTCTCCGAATGTTTTTCCCGAGTGAAACGAAACTCGCTCAACCCGCCTCAGTTTTTCGAGTGGATCGAGAGGCAGATCGTAGAGGAGCATGATATAAAACTGTAGATTCTCATCGAGCTCCCTCTCGTTCCGACTTGCGAGACCAAGGGCCTTGCCAATTGCATCGGGTTCCCCAGGCAGCATTTCACCGAATCGAGTGAGCCAACGCGTAATTTGCGCTAGTCTTCTTTCTTCTAACCACTTCGGAATCGCAACGAGTGCGGAAACGAAGGCGATCAGAGCGAGCATTACATTCGCGAAGTTGGATGCGTCAGGCAGGGTTATCGACTCGAAGAATTCAATCACTGAGGTCACGCTTCGGCCGCTTTTAGTTGATCCTGATAAGTCATTACTCTTTCGCAATCACCGTATCGAAAAGGCCGTAGTGAGTGAGTCCTTGGTGACTTTCAATTCCAGTGTATCGAAGTGAGGCATCCTCATAGCGACGAAATGCGAAGACAGCTTGGTTCATCTGATCTATGTTGAAAACCTTTAATCGTACGAGGAGATTGAAATCTTCCACTATTAGGCCAGTAACGGCCAAAAACAATTCCGGTTCGAGCTTGGTGATGACGTCTTTTAATGTGTTCTCACGAAAGTCGGTCAAGTACATGAACGCTGGAATCCGCGTAGCGAACTTGACCAGCTTCTCTTGAACCAGCTTGCGCTTGGATCTGTACTCTTTCTCTTCGTCGGTTAACTGTTTCTTCTGTTTGGCTGTCAGGTCACCGCTTTGAGATTTCCTTTTAAGATCTTTAACCCTCTCGCTCTTGTTGATGATCGTTTCAATAATATTCTCTCCGAGCGCCCGCCAACCCTCGATGCGCTCCACGGCGGCCATCGCCTCGGGACTATTGAGGATGCGCTGTAACGTGTCGTTATCCACATTCACCAACAATGCACTCTCCCACTTGCGTGCGAGTAGTGTCGCTGAAGTGCCCGCCATCGCGATGTCGAGAATCCCGCCCGCATCTATCTGTGTCATGTTTGCGCCATCGTAGGCCAGCACAGGGAGAAACGACACTAGGTCCTTGACGGCATTCTCAGGATTCAACTCATTGGGGGACAGGCCAATCCCATACTCCGAGAGCTGCCGCAATGCTCGGGTGGGCGCGAAGTCAAAGACGAAACAAATGGGCTTGAGTATTTCTTCTTCGTTTGGGTTGTCCCCATTGGGATTCTTGATCGTCCAAGGCGATTGTACGCGAAATGCGGCCTGAAAGTAGGTTTCTGGGGATGATAGATTACGGAGCATCAAGATGGATGACCACTGTGCAACCGTGACCCCCGTGGTGAGCTTACCGCACGAAAGGCTAATGGTCTTGGTCTCGAACCCGCTCCCTATAGCTTTGCGTACAGGAGGCAAAGCATCGAGCCCGATGCCTGCCTCTGCACCCGCTGCGACGAGGACGGTATAACCCCGCCAAAAGACGTTGTGTCTCTCGGCCAGGAGATTCGCCATAGCATGACAGGCTGCTACATTAGGTAGAAACCAGAACGAGTGCTGGAGGTAAGGCAGTAGCCGTGCATCTTCATACGGCATAGGTGGTTTTGTCCCGGTTTTAAGGTGTTCGACCGTTTTGTGGACCTGCGCGCCTCGTATGATGTCGAGCCACTTCTGCACGTCGCTCGCGTGCTTGAATTTTGCTTTCTTTCCGTCGCCCGATGCGCTGAAGAACTCGTTTAGGTCGAACTCATCGAACTCACCGCCGCTGGCGATCTTCAGCAGTTCCTCGGGCATCTGATAAGTGAGAAGTCGCATCTGTGGCAGACCGCCGTAGGGATTCCTTTGGTTGGGATTCTTATGTGCGAACTCCTCCTTGGCGCGTTGCTCGTCTGTGTAAGTCCAATTGAAAATTTGTTCCTCTATGAACTCGCCCGTGGCCAGGGCCTTGAACGGTGTTCCACTGAGATAGAGATACGCCTTGGTCTTAATCGGCAGGAGTTCCTCCGAATGCCCCTTTAAGTCCTCATTTACTGTTTCGAGCGCATTTGGATACTCGAGTCTTCCATCAGCTTCCTCGCCGTCAAACAGTTCTTTTGCCGTCTCCCGCCACGCTCCGAAGTGGTACTCGTCAAATACGACCAAATCCCACTTCACTTTATGCAGCCACTTATTCTGTGGTTTGATCTTGCCTCTCGCGTCTCGGCCTAATAAATCCTGAAATGAACCAAAATATACGAGCGGTTTCTGCGGCGAAATCACAGTCGGATCGGTGTCCGAGTTTCGATTCAGGTACTCCCATCCGTCGAAGTCTTTATGGGATTCGAGGTCCGTCTGCCAAGCATCTGCCACTGCGGGCTTGAACGTCATCACC
>CAZAKW010000323.1:0-3388 GCA_964485835.1 uncultured Bacteriovoracaceae bacterium | reverse complement strand
GCGCTTCCACGAGCGCGATAAAGTCGGCGGGACGGTACCGCGAAAGTGCGGACTTGGCGAAGTGGGGGTTTTCGGAGACGTAGTTTGCGGGCCCCGCGCCCAGGTTCGTAAAGTTGCACCGACCGCCGCCGGAGATCAGAATTTTACCGCCAAGGCGCTTCGCGTGGTCGAGGACCAGCACCCGCCTTCCGCGTCTTCCCGCGTGGATCGCGCACATCATCCCGGCGCCACCGGCGCCGAGAATGACTACATCGAAATTTAAGGGTGAGGCGTCCATACCGATGGGGGGTTTAGCCTTGAACTCGTGCGACCGCAAAAACTTTTCGCGATTGGACGACCATCGCGGGCACGAGTAAAAACCAGAATAGAGCAATCGCCGCGGACGGAGGCCCCCCCGCCGCCCCCGAAGGGGGTAACGCCAGCGATCCGCATCCTAAAATTCCGTGCCCGGGCTCGGACCGCGGATACAGGTAAGCCATGGCGTCTAAGTCGTCTTGGGCAAGCGAGAGATGGCCTTTCTCGCCGACCGAATAGTGCATCAGCGCCGCCGGGTGCTGGGAGTGGCCGATGCCTAAGATGTGGCCGATTTCGTGGGCAATCACGATTCGCAGGGCGACGGGGCTCATGACGGTGATATTCCGACTGGGAGACTGGGTCGTGTCGGAGTTGAGCAGGAGTACTCCGTAAACGATCACGCCTCCGCTTTGGCTGAATCCGCCGATGCCGACGACTCCGTTGTCCCCCGCATCTCCGGTGGTGGTATTAAAATCGCGGTCGCAAACGATCACTGGCGAGTCCGGGGCATTTCCGTTGTAGGCATCGCCCGCGGTCGTGGAAGTCGTGCCCGCGTATTTCAGTTTCAAGCGCGAGTCGGGCGCCTTGTTCCAAAGCGCAAGCGCGTCTTTCACAGCGTCTTCCATCTCGCTTTCGGCCAATCCGCAGTCGGTCGGGTTAAGCCGGAAGGCGAGATCGTTCGTCTTCCAGCCTTGGAGGTTCGAGTTATCAGCGCCAAGAATCGTAAACGCGGACGCGGGAGGCGTCGCTATAACGGTGAATAGAGAGACCAAAAGAATCCGAGTCAGGACCTGACTATTCATGAAATCTCCAAGCGAGTTGGGCGATCAGGTTCGCGCTGCGCCGGGTAGAAAGGGGTGCCAGGAGAGTCGCATCGATATCGATCGCGAGCTGGGCACCGATTGGAAACGTGTATCCACCAAGCAGGCCGAATACGCTGCTCGTCGCGGAACGCCCGGGCTTGGAGAATGTTTGGGTGCTTGTTCCGTTGGAAACCTCGATCGGCCCCCCCTTGCCGGAGATTCTATGGATCCACACGCTCCCACCGATTTTCCAATTCGCTTGGTCCGTCGCGGGCAGCAGGTAAGGAAACTGGAGAACGATTAAGCGGGATTGGTGCGTATTCTCCGCTCCCTTGCGGGCGATCGGAGTGAAGCCGATTTCCGGGCGGAAATCGCTTACCCGCGTGGCGAGACTGAGAAGGAATTGGTGGGAGCCGAGCGTCGATGGGGTGGCATTCTTAGACGCGGTCACTTTTCGGAGATTCGCAAAGCTGCTTCCGAGTTCCACGAAAATCGGCTGGGTTTTTTTGGGAACGGCGCGAGTCTGCCCGGGCGTCCGGATTGAGCGATTTTTTTCGGCTCCAAGCGCGAAGCCCGGAATCAAAAAGAGGAGGAGTAAAATCCGCATGCATTGCCCCCGGCAAAAAGTGGGACCGTAGCCTATCGGGCGCCGGTCGAACGCTTTCCGTGTAACGCATCCGGATTAGCCGATCAATGTGGGTTAAATCCGGGAAGATCTTTCGCGGGTCTGACTTTTTCTTTGATGGAGCGGAAGACGTCGCCAAATGTCGCGCGAAAGGTCGATTCTTTGCGAAAAGTGCCCTTGATCCCGGCTTGCTCCAAGATATGCCCACGCATTGCGGCGCGAAGCTCGGAATACGTGGCGCCGGCTCTCAAGCCGAGGTCGGCGTCCAAGGCCAAGAGCGTAAAAACATACCGATGGACCTTCGCTTCGTCGCCGCTGGGACCTCGATATCCAATCTGCCCGAAGGAGTTTTTTCCCTGCAGGGCGCCGATAGGAGCGTCGATTTCCGGCAAGGGTGGGAGCCCTTCCGGCAGATAAGAAATCGTGGGCGAAATCCCGTAAACCAGCCAGTGCACTCGATGATGGCCCGACGAATCGATCGGGGAATCCATATCCTCGCAAACCAGGGCGAAAGAATGGGTCGCCTCCGGAACGCCGGACCAGGTGAGAGGAGGAGAGAGCTCCGATCCATCCGCGGTATATCGAAGGGGGATAGGGCGACCGTGATTAAATTCGGAAGAAGTGAGCTTCATAAGGATGCCTGGCGCCTTAAAAATATTGAGAAACGATCCTAATGTCGGAGGCCCGAGTCGCTCTTGACCGGCTCGGGCCTCCATACAAAAGAACGAACGATACTTCAGGACAAAATTAAACCGTTTGAAATGGTGTTTAGATCGTTCGTCGGCGGTTTGAGGTCGCCATTCCGTAAACGAAAAGTACGACAATAGCGCCGATGGTAGAAATCAGAAAACCAGCGCCGTCCTCCGGGCCATACCATCCCAACGCGCGGCCAACCCATCCGGCAAGCAGGGCGCCGCCCATCCCCAAGAGGGTGGTGGGTAGGAGACCCATGCGGTCGTTGCCAGGTTTAATCGCCCGCGCCAAAAGTCCGATGATGAGGCCGGTGATGAGGAATCCGATAAAGTGCAGCATAGCTAGAATCCTTTCCACTAGGGATTGATGTGAGTTTGAAACGCCGAGTTTTAACCGTTGGTTCAAAAAGTGCTTACTAGAGGGGGAGCAAGGTCTAGACCAATGCCCCCGGGGCAGAACGGAGCAACGAATGGAACAGGACGAGGCGCTTTACGAATACAAGCTAGGTTCAGAAACTTTCCGGTTCGAGGCCCATTCGATGGAAGAGGCGATAAAGACGAGAACTTACGCAATTCTTCACTTCGCCGATCGTTTAGGACGCCTATTCGACGAGACGGCGATCGTGGGCCCGGACCGGGTGATTCCGCCCCCTTCCTTTCAAATGGAGGCTTAAGCCTATTCCCAAAGTCCCCGGGCCGGCCTATTCTATGGATCCATGCAATCTAAGAAGAATCCGGACTATTTCGAGGCGTTTGTGGAGAGTGAAGAAGAAGGGTCCGAATCGGCTCCTAAGGCGGGATCGGATTCGGACGAGTTTGCCCGGATGCTGGGGGAGTCCCTTTCGGACAAACCCGAGCGCAAGCTACGGGTCGGGGATCGCATTCGCGCGAAAATCTTGGTGGTTGGAAAAGAAGAAATTTTCGTATCGACCGGAACCCGTCACGACGGCGTCGCCCAGAAGCGTGATTTTTTG
>CAZAKW010000322.1:0-3402 GCA_964485835.1 uncultured Bacteriovoracaceae bacterium | reverse complement strand
AGGCCGCCTTCGAGGTCACGATCGCATCGCCCGGCAAGCAGTAGGCACGGATCAAGAGATCGATGACTTCGTTCGAACCGTTTCCGACGATGATTTGGGTTTCGTCGACACCGACTTTTTTCGCGAGGGCCCGTTTGAGGTGAAACGCGGAGGCATCGGGATAACGATGCAGATCTAAGATTTTTTTCCGGAGCAGCTTCAACGCTTTCGGCGACGGTCCTAACGGATTTTCGTTCGAAGCGAGCTTCACGACGCGTTTAATTTTGTATTCGCGCTGAGTTTCTTCGATCGGTTTACCGGGGACGTAGGGCGCGAGATTCTGGATGTAATCGGGAGCTTTTAAAAAAGACATGAGGCGCGGACTACACCACGGGCCGGACCTTCGCGCAAGCCCACTCGATTCCGTCGACTTCTTCTGAAAAGGCCGCCAATATTCGCTGAATCAGCGCATGAAGTGAAACTTGTCCTTGCGGCGCATCACCTTCCGAAATGCCGAGATCCTTAAGTCCCGCCGCCGCCACCGGAGCCCCGGTCGCATCGAGATTAATCCCGACGTGAAGCAGGCGCGAAACGGGGCTTGCCGTCACGATGGAAACGGAAAGTTTCCGCTCGCCCCCCCCCGTTCCTCCCGGTCCATCGTTCCAGTAGAGGTCGTCGCCCAGGCGTCGAATCGTTTGGCCGGTAGCTGCCGCGATTTCCTGGCCTGCGATCGCCATGAACAACCGCTGATAGAGGACGCCTTCGGAGAGCGAAATCCCGAAGAACTCGCCCAAAAAATGGAGCATCGACTTTGAGCGAATAAAGTCATTTTCAAGCCGGTCCTCCCAATCGACCAGGTGTTCGGTCTTCACTTCGCAAGGCCCGACGAAGGCGGCGATCGCCGAGCCGCGAATCCCCCACTTCTCCAAAAGAAAATGGGGCCGGAGTTCCGGGCCCGTATACGGGAGAGATTGCTCAATCCATTTCGTCGTGATGCGCATCGGATTCCTTTACCTTAGTCGCTCGTCCCGGACTATTCCCACGCGGGATAGCTTTCAAGCACCCGCTCGCTTTTCTCAAGTTCAAACGTGACTTTTCGTCCACCCAAGTCGATGGCGAAATCCGCACCTTTTCCCCTTCGTTCGAAATCGTGGGTGGTGCCGTCCGGAGCGAAGATCTTCCACTCGTCGGAATCCCGAGTCGCGAGGAGCAATCCTCCGTCACGTCCGAATTTTCCAAAATCCAATCGCGCGCGGAGCCGACCGAAACTTTCTAAAACCTCGATCTCTTTCAAGGGAAATTCGTCCCTCTGGGCGGGATCCGAAGAAACCACGCGGTACTTCCCGCGAACCCCTACCGAGTCCTCTTCCGACGGGGAAGGGGCGGCTGCGATCGGAGCCAGGACGGTATCGGTTGCCGAATATCCCAGCGCGATCCATGCAAAATCGTCTACGGAGACGGGCGAATTTCCCGCAAAAAAGGCCCCTCTTTTTTTGGCCGGATCCCAGGCGAAGACGGAGGAGAAGGCCGCGGTTCCGCCGTTCTTCCACTGCATCCCTTGCCCCGGCTCCGAGTCCCATCCGATCCCGGTCGCGAGGCTTGAGCGCATGGCTTCCAAAACCCGGCGGCGGGCCGGGGATGCTTTCGCATCGCCGACGGCGGCGGATTCGAAGGTTTCTAAGAAAAGCGCCATATCGCCGGCCGTGGATTCGATTCCACCGGCAGCCGCCGTGAAACCCGAAAAAATCCAAGGCGCGGCCGGATCTCCGGCGAGCGTGTAGCTTGGTACGAGCGCGGTCAACCGTTTCCCTCGCCGACGCTTTTCAAGTCGATCGACTCCGGTTTTTCGCATTCCGAGCGGGCGTAAGATTTCCGCGTCTAAAAGCTTCGCGTAAGGCTTACCCGTCGCTTTTTCAAGCACGAGTCCGAGCAGTAGATATCCCCAATTGGAATAGACGCGTGGCCGGTGGCTTTTCCCCTCCAACACGGGCGAAAGTTCGACGGTGGCTAACGGGGTGAGAACCTCTGCCGCCGTCCATCCTTCCCACGGATTCACAGGGTCGTGCGTGGACCCCTTCGAAGGCGAGGAAGGAAGGCCCGATTGGTGAAGTCCCAACTCAGAAATCGTAATCGCCCCCACAGGCTTACCGGCGAATTCGGGAAAGAAGCGATCAAGCCGCTCCGAAGCTTTCATCTGTCCGTTTTGTTCCGCGATCGACACCATCAGTCCCGTGAAAAGCTTCGATACCGAGCCGATCTCAAACAATTCAGAGGTACCGATCTCGCGCACCGGTTCTAAACTCTTTTTACCGCGTGCGAGCGTGGTGGATTTCCCGTCTTCACGGATCGCCGCGACGTATCCCCATCCCAGTCCGACACGAATCCGTGCGTCCATGGCCATTGCCGCCCGATCTTGAACGGTACGTGCTAAAAACGCCGCATCTAAGCCCGCCTCGGGAACTCGCCTCGGCTCGGAGGGAGGAACGGCGGAGCAGCTGGAGAAAAAAAGTCCGCATAGAACGATCGAACCGCGCTTGAAGAAGGATTTCATTCGCTCGCTCCCAAATAAAACCCCGCCGACTCTAGAGCACGACCGTGGCGTCCGCACGATTCACACTTCCCGCAAGGTTCGGCGCCGGCGTGATAACAACTCCAAACCAGCTCGTGGGGGAAAGGCTTTTCAAGCTCGGCCAGCGCCTGGCAAATCTCGATTTTATCCATTTTAGTCGTGTAGCAGTGCACCCCGACCCCGTAGAGAGTCGAATACCCGAGAGCCATACTCGCCTGGTCAAGAAACGCTTCCGAATTATCGGGAAAGGTCGTTGCTTCCTCTCGGTTAAAACCGACGACGACTCGCTTCGCGCGAAATCGTTCCGCGTAGGCGGCGGCGATGTTGATCAAAACCCCGTTTCGATTCGGGACCCAGACGGATTTCGCCGTCGCCTGGGTTTTCGTCAGTTCGTCGAGTTCGCCGCGAGCAAGTTCCGGAATATCTTTGGATCGATCGGTTAAACTACTCCCCCCGAGACTGCCGAGCCAGGGGATAGAGACCTTTTCAAGCTTCACTCCGTAGTAACGTGCGATCTCTTGCGAAGCGCGCCACTCGGGTGCGGCGGCTCGTTGGCCATAATCGACGTGAAGGGCTAAGACGACCGTATCTTGGGCGCGAGCGATGGCGAGATTCGCACTGGAGTCCAGCCCGCCGCTGAGAAACGAGCCGAGCGGCACGTCCGCGATGAGCCGCAGCGCGACCGACTGCTGCAGCAGCCCGTGCAGCTCCTCGGCCTGCTGTTCGAACGTGTCCCGCGCCGGCTGCGGAGCGGGCAGCGTCCAGTACGCCCGCGATTCGATCCGCCCGGGGCCCGCGTAGCGCAGCAGGTGGCCCGGCGCCAGCTTGCGGATACCGCGGAAGAGCGTGCCCGG
>CAZAKW010000321.1:0-3423 GCA_964485835.1 uncultured Bacteriovoracaceae bacterium | reverse complement strand
GGCGACCCGATCGGGGCCCTTCTACGAAGTACCTTAAACGAGGCTCCCGAGGCGCCGTTTTTAGAACGAAAGATCTGGAACGCGATCGCTCACTCGGGTACGTCCCAGAACCGCACGAAGCCTCGCCTCGCCTGGGCGAACGTCTTTTCCGGAGTCCTTGGGATGGCCTGCGTCCTTGCTTTCACCCTTCATTTCTCCAGTGATCCCGTTGAAGTCGCTCAGATCGAGGAAGATTCGGCACTCTTTGAGATTACGGGTTTAGAAACGGAAGCCGGCGAGGCGATCGCGCTCTTTTACGATAACCTTTAGTTCGAAGCCATTCACACTGCAGCGAAGTTTCGACTCAAGCTTTAAGCCGAATCCCCACAAACGAGAACCTCGCATCCCGCCATGGAAAACCGCTTCATATCAAAAGGCATCTCTGAGAACGGATTCACTCCTGGCTTATCCATCTCTTTCATCACCTTTGCGTTTACTTTATCGCGATGGGCCTTCGACTTATAGACGATGAAGGCGAAAATCGCGGTCTCGCCCGCTCCAAGCTTGCACATTTTCTTAAATCCTAAGCCGTGCTTAGAAAAATCATCCATGGCGCATTCGTAATAACTGAGAGCGCCATGTTTCATCCAAAGTTTACATCCCCACGAGGCCATCTTTTTATAGGTGGCCATCTTATTGCGTTTAATCGGTATGACAAATCCGTCTACGTATTTAGCCATGCAAATCTCCTTTTTTTTTAAAAAATTTTGAAGCGTCAACTCAAGCGTGATCAAACGCTGCTTTGAGCCTTTTGATATCCAGCTTTTTCATCTTCCACATCTCGGCCATCATGGCTTCCTTCTTGGCTTTGTTCTTAGAGGTATTCCACTTATCGAAATCTGCTGGAACGATCTGCCAACGAACACCGAACTTATCGATCACCCAGCCGCACTCCACTGGCCTACCGCCATCGGAGGTTAGCTTCCTCCAATAAGTATCGATCTCTCGCTGGGTCTTGCAAGGAACAACAAACGAAATGGATTCATTAAAAGGCATTTCCGAGTAACCATTCAAGAGCATGAGTTTTTGGCCTAAAACAGTCAGGTGGGCCGTGAGTACGGAGCCTTCTTTTACACCCATGGGATTTTTCCCCCAGTAAGCGAACTTACCCACTTTGGTCCCCTTGAAAACAGATTTATAAAATTTCACCATCTCGGCAGCACTTTTATTGGACCAGATACAAGCGTAGGCTTTGAGCATTGAGGCGATCTCCTTTCGCCTAAATTAGCCCACCGATTCGATTTGATCTAGAGGGAGTGCGTCGCCCATTTGAGTTTGTGCTTCAATTCTTAGCGGCATCGGTCCGAAAATTATCGAACTCAACGGGAGGACTTGGCGAGGCTTCTACCGCCCAATTCCCTCCATAAAGACTCATCCGCATATAGCGCACGTCCTCGGTAAGGATGGGTTTCGCACGAAGCTCGGTCCAGGTGATTTCGTCAGGAGAAGATTCCATAACCATGCTGTTAAGATCCGCGTCGTGGCGAATCCGTAAAAACCGGTGGGCAATCGAATCAAAGGGCATTTGATTTGGCGCCGCGAAGTCCCACGAAGCTCCGTCGAAATAAACGAAGTAGAGACCCGTGCCCATTTTAGTTATTTGCCATCCGAGTGCCTGGTCGTGATCTCCTTGCACGACCCACAACCCAACGTCGCTCACGGTGGATGCATCCGCCGGAGGCTGCACAAGCTCCACGCTCGCGAAGGCCCCCGAAAAATCATAACTATCGGCGGTGACGATCGTCTTGTATCCGGCCATCGTCGGGTCGAGCGTGATCACCAATCTCCCTCCGGACGGACTAAAACCGATCGCCGGATTATAGGGGGTAATTACCCTGAAGCCGACGGGGGATTCGTCCCAAACCGAGTCAAAAATCGACCCGTTAAACAGGTCCACAAAGCCTGGAGGCACAACGTCGGCGATGCTAAGGTTTCCGTTAAGCGAGCGGATTTGGGAGCCACACCCCAATAGACTCAAAGTAAGGATTAGCCCCGCCATCGCAAAAACGCGGCGCGTGGCTTCGGCTTTTCTCATCGCAAACGTCCCTCGCCCTTAAGTCTACCTAAAGGCATTAGGGATGAGAATAGGTCGCCAGCGACCCGGCCCTCCCTCATTTTTCTCGCGAGACTGATCGAAAATGGCGTATATTAACGGTCTGGGGACGTCCTGGCTTCGACGGGAGTGTTGAATTCTCAGAGGCATGCCGTGGCGCCGGAGGCCACGTAAAAACCGGCAACTCGTATTTGGCAACGAATACCAACTCGCAGCTTAATTAATTAAGCTACGCGTCTACCCGAGATTCTCCTTCGGTTTCGGAATAGACGTCATTTTGAGGGATAGTCTGGGTTTTCTCGCAGGTGGAACCCGGGCAAAACTAAAGTCTGCGAGGGGTGCACGGAGTCGGCGACAGGACGCCGCGTACTCAACTTAAACTTGTCGCTAAGCACGTAGAATCTGCGATGGATCGCTTTCGGACGAGGGTTCGATTCCCTCCGTCTCCACCAAAATTGGAACCAAGGATTGGGCCTAAGCCGTTGATTTGATTCAACTGTGCTTAGGCCCTTCTTGATTTCATGGTTCCGTGGTGTTTGTGTAATTTCAGGGGCTTAGGGAAATGATGCCCTATGGAAATGTGAGGAAAAATGGCTGAAACAATCGAATTTTTGAGTGCGGTCCTATTGGTCTCGAAGAACCCCAAAAAACTCGCCGCCTTCTATCGCGATACAATCGGCCTTCCACTAGAAGATGAAGAACACGGTGAAACCGATCCCCATTACGGATGCGAGCTGGGCGACCTCCATTTCGCCATTCATCCGTTGAGTAATTTTGAGGGAGCCGGCTCCGGAGTCGGATCAGTGAAGCTCGCGTTCACGGTTTTCGATATGAATGCGTTCGTGAAGAAAGTCGAGTCCCAGGGGTTGAAGCTGGAATACCCACCTAAAGACACGGGATTTTCGCTGATGACCGCTCTACGAGATCCCGACGGCAATTACGTCGAATTTACGCAACTTTCTGATCGATGGTTTCAGCACCTTGAGAATCGGCGTAAAAAAGGAATTGATGTTGTGGCGAAGTGGAAGGCTACGAAGGGATGAGTCTTGGGAAAAGTGGCTTGATATGTATCTTTTCACGATGACAAGCGAGGAACGTGGAATTCGGTATAGAGTTAAAAAATGAGCGAAGAAACAAAGGCCAAATTGCTCGAGGCAGTTGCCCATCGAAAAGATGGGCAACCCGAAAGTGCATTAAAGATCCTTCAAGCCCTCCTTCAAAAGGACGCGAACGATCCCGACATTAATTACCAAATCGCTTGGACTTTCGACTCTATGGGACGAGAGCGCGAAGCGGTTCAGTTCTATGAAAAAGCGCTATCGAGTGGCCTT
>CAZAKW010000320.1:0-3426 GCA_964485835.1 uncultured Bacteriovoracaceae bacterium | reverse complement strand
CGAAGCTCTGACCTCGAACTTTAACTGCAAGCTAGCTGAGCAGTATCCTTTCCGCTACCCTTATAACTACGTGGGTACGGTCTGCCAGGCCAACCCGATGCAATCGATCTATCAGTACCACGTCGTAAACGCGAAACTTCAGGTGCAAGTCAACGGCACCGCCTTCAACTGACCCGCCAGGTCCCGGTCGAGTAGACCTGCGGAAAGATAAGGACTCTATCGCTAGCCGGTCGAAGCTTCACGACGAAGCATCGACCGGCTTCCGCATTTCTAGGTTTTCCTGTACGTTTCCGATTCGGTGAACTCTCCAATACGCCTAAAGACTCAAAAAATATTCATCTCAGCCCGCACTTTCTTCGCGGGCGCCGCCCTCGTCTTGAGCGCGTGTGGCACTCCAGAACTCTGCGGCGATCGCGTCGTCTGGGGTCCGACCGGGGACCACATCGAACTCGCAAAAAACGACAAGCTCTTCGTTTGCGGCGACGATTCCTATGCGGCCTGGAAAAAGATCCCCCCGAAGCAGGCTGAAGCTTTCATGCGTTCGTACCTCGAATCGCGAGGCTACCTGACTCCAAAGATCCAAATCGACTTCGACGCCGAACGAGTCACCGTCGAATCGGGACCTCGCGCGATCGTGACCGCGCTGATCTCCGAGGGTCTCGTTCCACCGGGATGGACGACGGGTCCTTTGGAAACCAGTCTCGGAAAGCCGCTTGAAAAAAGCACCCTGGATACGATCGAGCAAGACGCCCTCAGCCTCTTGATGCGAATGGGTTACGCGTGCGCGGATTTGACCCTTCGCGCCCATCCCGACGGACGAGTCGTTTTGGTACTCAAACCCGGGCAACCTTCGGTTTTTCCGGTTGCGTTCAATGCGCAGGACTTTCCGATCGCAGGCGATATCCTCGAGCGGTTCGAACCGTTCACGCCGGGAGAGCCTTACAACGTCGAGAAAACCATCCTCGCGGCCCGGCGGATGGAACAATCGGGCGTTGCCTCGAGCGCGAATTACTTTACGGAGTGCGACCCCGAATCGACGGACTCGAAAACCGCCGCACGGCTTGACCTCCTTAAACGAAACGCAAGTTTCGGCCCTAAACGAAGTTGGGAGATCGGCGCCGGCGTAAGCACGGAAGAGTATCCACTGGCCTTTATTCGGTGGCGGAACAATCGGCTGTGGAGCGCGGCTTCGCAATTTCGGGCGGAACTCTTCGGTTCGAACGTCCGGCAGAACATCGGATTCGATATTAAGTATTTTTTCTCTGAAGAAGATCGGCGTCTCTATCTTCGCCCAGGATTCCAGGTCGAACGACGAAACGAACGGCAATTTGAGACGATCGAGACGAAGCTTTCGGGCTTTCTTGGGCGCGATATCGATTATCAAAACTGGACGCTCGAACCCCAGGTCGGTTTAGCCGTCCGACGCATCCGTATTCTCGACGTCGCCGTTCCTCGGACCGAAGTGATCGCAACGCCAGAAATCCAATTCGGCGCGCATACCCACGGATACGAGTTGTACCGTGCTTCTCCGCGTACTGGCTTTGATGCAAATCTTAACTACACGTTTCTCCCTGGGAGCCAATCCAGCTCGATCACCCATCATCGCCTCTTTCTGCAAGGCACGACCCTCTATAACTATAAAGACTACGTCGATCCCCGGTGGGTCTTAGGCGCGCGATTTACGGTCGGTACCATTTTTACCTCCAATGCGACCTCTCCTAATCCCGACATCATCCCGCCGGATTGGTTGTTCCTTGTCGGGGGGGATCGCAATTTAAGGGGCTTTGCCCGGAACTCTTTACCTCCGGAAATCGCCGGGGCTCCGCTCGAGGATCAAGGGGCCGGCTCGGCGGCGACGCTCGGGCTTGAGTCCCGCTGGCCGGGATTCTTTTCGTTTCCGCTGGAACCCCTGATCTTCACGGACTTTGGTCTACTTGGGGACGGAAATGCACGATGGACTTCGGATCTCCATATTTCTCCTGGTTTTGGCGCACGGTCTTCGACTCCGCTGGGAACCGTCCGCGCGACCCTGGCGCGCGGGATTATCCTGAACCAAAACTTACGCCGCTGGCAGCTCTTCTTTAGCTTCGGAACGGAGTTCTAAATGGGCCCATTCTTTCAAAAACTCGGAAAAGGAATTCTTGGCTTTGTCGCCGCAGTCGTGGCGTTCGTCGTCGTGCTTGTCGTCGCGATCTGGATGTTTCCCGAAACGATTCTGACCTCCGAACGAGTTTCGAGCCTGGCTGCATCCGCCGTCTCCTTCTCCCCCTCCGATCCTGCGGCGACCACGCCGATGGTCACGCTTGGTTTCGAAAAAGACGGTTTCTCAAAGCGAACCTTAATCCTCCAACTTCGTCCTGGATGCTACCGGCCGGGCGTCGAAACCGAGAAGACCGAATTTTGCTTGGAAACGGGTCTGGTCGCTATTTCCTTTCGCCTCGACCCGAAGACCTTCCTGAAGCTAACGGGGATTCGTCAGATCGACGTTCACGTTTTGCGCGGCGTCCTCGTTCCAAACGCATCCCAACCGCCCCCTCCCGCGGAGGAAGAGGGCGAAAGCGACTCATTCGCAGACTACTTTAAATACCTCGAAAAAGACTTCGCTTGGGGACCTCTTCGTTTTCAAGTCGACCGATTTGAGATGCCAGAATCGGGATTGAAAGTCGTCGCGAAGCTTGCAAGCGAAGAGGTCGACCACACGGGGACGAAACGAAGTCCCACGCTCCAATTGGAGGCCGACGCCACTTCCCCCGGATGGGAAGCGAAAATCAGCGGCACGCTTGTGCAAACTCTTACGGAGATCTCGATCCCATCGGCGAAGCTCCTCTTTGAATTGAAAGGGAACTCACCCTTACGCGTGGACGGGAAGATCCAAGGCAAGTACGGACTAGAGTCCGGGGACGCCGATCTCACACTGGCGTTCGAATGGAAAAACCCGACTTCGGGCATCGGTTCGTTGAGCAGCGAAAAAGCAACGCTGACCAAACGTGCGGACGGGCTCGCCGCGACGCTGCCACTGAAGATTCTATTGCACGGCGAGACGCCGCTCGGCCGCCCTCCGCTCCTTCCCGTGGCGGTAAACCTTTCCATGAAAATGGATCCGGAGGCCGCGAACTCTCCCATCGATTTTAAAATCGTGATCGATGCCTACAACTTCGCCGGGATCGTCGCGAATTCCGATTTAGAAGGAACGGTAACGATCGGCGCGGCGACGGGGATGAAGTGGCGCAAGGGGGAACTCCGAGTCGAAGTCGCGAATTTCGCCAAAACCATCCGGCGGCTTGAAGAAACCTCCTGGGCCGTGCCAGCGCCTTTTAATGTCTTCCAAGGCCCCGTCGTGCTTCGGACAGAACCCTTCACGGAAACGGAAGACGCCACGATTTTACCGCTTCTCCTCACGACCCAGCTCACTTCCGAAGAACAAGC
>CAZAKW010000319.1:0-3439 GCA_964485835.1 uncultured Bacteriovoracaceae bacterium | reverse complement strand
GACCGGAGTCGTGACTCTTCCAGCTAACGTTGAGATGGTCATGCCTGGCGACAACATCGAAATCGAAGTGGAACTCATCACTCCGATCGCAATGGAAAAAGAACTCCGTTTCGCGATTCGCGAAGGCGGCCGCACCGTAGGTGCAGGCGTCGTTGCACAAATCATCGAGTAGTCGGTTCGCGACGATTCGTCGCAATTGACTCATGCTTGAATGGCTTCCGTAGGGTGGAGGGTCTTAGGGCTCTCCACCCGTTTGGAGTGAAGAGTAGGGCAGTAGCTCTAACGGTAGAGCGGCGGATTCCAAATCCGTAGGTTGTGGGTTCGAATCCCTCCTGCCCTGCCACTTTTCGGTCCAAGCGGATGCGATCGTAGTCCTGCCAAATAAGACGAAAGAATCATGGAAAACACGAATCAAAAATGGGTGTCGGTCAGCTTTCTCGCTTTCAGCGCGTTGATTGGTTACCTGGTTTTCGCCGCCTTATTCAAACTTGCCGGCATCTATGATGTTGAAGCTCAAGTTAAGAACGTCGACATGGTGATCCGGCTGATCTCGCTGGGTCTCACCTTGGTTCTTTTCGTCGGGCTTTATCGAAACGAAACCGCGAACCAATTTATGCACGAAGCGGTCACCGAGCTTTCTCGGGTGACCTGGCCGACGAGTAAGGAAACAACCTCGGCGACGGTAGTCGTGTTGATCATGGTCTTGATAACGGGCCTGCTTCTCGGGCTGGTTGATAAATTTTGGACCCTCGTGATCCAATGGATTCTCTAGTGGAGGGAGCAGTAATGTCCTCGTCTGATGCAACTACGCCTACTTCTGATATGTCTTGGTATGTCGTCCACACTTATTCCGGATTTGAGAATAAGGCTAAACTCGCGCTTGAAGAGCGCGTACGGACAGCCAAAAAAGAACCTTTTTTCGGCGAAATCATCGTCCCGGAAGAGAACGTCGTCGAACTGAAAAACGGCCAAAAGCGCACGACGAAACGTCGCTTCTTCCCGGGGTATATCCTTGTGAAGATGCAGCTGACCGACGAAACCTGGCACATCGTTAAAAATACCCCGAAAATTACGGGCTTCGTTGGCGATCGTTTGAAGCCAATTCCAGTTCCCGAGAGCGAAGTCGAAAAGATGACCAATCGGATCGCCGAAGGCCAATCGAAGCCTCGTCCTCGGATTTCCTTCAATGAAGGAGAGACGGTGCGCGTGATCGACGGCCCATTCGCAAACTTCAGCGGCGTGATCGAGGGTGTGAACCCTGACAAAGGCAAAGTGAAGGTTTCCGTTAGCATCTTCGGACGCTCGACCCCGGTTGAACTCGACTTTATTCAGGTTGAAAAAATTTAAAGGGTCGTGTTAGGAACCGAAAACTCTTAATAAATTTCCATCGCCGGCATCTCCACGATGGTTTCTGTTGCGTAAGCAATTGAAATCACTCACAAATCGGGGGAGGGTAAACCGGTAAGTAGGTACCATGGCAAAAAAAGTAACAGGTCAGATCAAGCTTCAAATCCCAGCCGGCCAAGCGAACCCAGCGCCTCCCGTCGGACCAGCGCTCGGGCAACGCGGCGTAAACATCATGGAATTCTGCAAAGCGTTCAACGCTAAGACGCAGGATCAGCGCGGAATGATCATCCCGGTGATCATCACGGTTTACTCTGACCGCTCTTTCACTTTCGTGACGAAGACCCCGCCTGCCGGAATTCTTCTTCTGAAGGCCGCTAAAATTGAAAAAGGTTCCGGTACACCAAACAAGACGAAAGTCGGCAAGGTGACCCAGAAGCAGATCGAAGAGATCGCTAAGTTGAAGATGCCTGATTTAAACTGCACCACGATCGAAGCCGCAATGCGGATGATCGAAGGTTCGGCTAAATCCTGCGGATTAACCGTAGAGTAAGTTTTTTGTTTGTTAGTGGTTCATTTCTAAAATCGAAGTCCAATATTGAAATAAGTGGGAGCCGATTCGTCGGCGCTAATACCACGGAGGAATAAAATGGCTGAAAGACCGGTCCGTAAGGGCAAAGTCGGCAAGAAGTACGCTGCCGCGCTTGCCAAAGTAGAGTTTGGTAAATCGTATTCGATCGCAGATGGTTTCAAACTTCTTCCCGAAGTTGCCTATGCGAAGTTCGACGAAACCGTAGATGTCGCATTCAACCTCGGAGTGGATCCAAAGCACGCTGACCAAATGGTTCGCGGTGCTCTCGTTCTTCCGCACGGGACGGGTAAAACCCTCCGCGTGGCCGTTCTCGCAAAAGGCGACAAGGCTCGTGAAGCAGAAGCGGCTGGCGCAGATATCGTTGGCGCAGAAGATTTGATCGAAAAAATCACGTCCGGTTGGCTTGAGTTCGACAAAATGATCGCGACACCGGATATGATGGTGGCGCTTTCGAAAGTGGCTAAGATTCTCGGACCTCGGGGTTTAATGCCGAACCCGAAGCTCGGAACCGTTACCCCCGATGTGACCAAAGCGATCCGCGAACAAAAGCTCGGTAAAGTTGAATACCGCACGGAAAAGACCGGGATCATCCATGTTGCAATCGGCAAAAAATCCTTCGGAGCGGACAAGCTTCGCGAAAACTTTGCGGCGGTGACTTCGGCGATCGTGAAAGCAAAGCCTCCGACCTCCAAAGGCACCTATATGCAAACCGTGACCCTTTCGACCACGATGTCCCCTGGCATCAAGCTGGACGCGAACGAAACCCTCGCGCTCGGCTCCTAAGGTTTGCCCAGAGAAACAGAGGATTTTATGAATCAGAATCGTACCCTAAAAGCAGAAGCCGCTAAGGAACTGAAAGAAAAGTTCTCGAAGGCAAAAATCGCTCTTTTTGCTGACTATAAAGGACTGAACTCGATGCAGGCCGACGATCTTCGTAAGAGGATCCGTGGAACTGATGCCGAGATTTATGTTCTTAAGAACAACATCGCCCGTTTGATCACGAACGACGGCTCGATGGGTGAAGATGCGAAGCAACTGATGGACGGAATCGTGGGCCCTACGCTTGTCGCGTTCGGCTACAAAGATTTCACCGCCACGGCTAAAGCCCTTCACAAGTTTTCGACGGAAAACGAAGCACTCAAGCTGAAAAACGGTTTGATGGATGGAAAGCAGATGTCGGTCGACGAAGTCACCGCCATCGCGACGCTTCCTTCTCGCGAAGTTCTCCTTTCGATGCTCCTCTCCACCTTCAATGGGCCGGTCGCAAGTTTCGTCCGTCTCCTCGATGCCGTGGCGAAGAAGAAAGAATCGGCTGGCGGCGCAGAAGCGGCGGCGGCTCCAACTTCCTAAGTAAATGTCTTTCGTTCGGCTTAAGCGGAAGTCTGGCCGCCTAAGCCCCGGTAAACGAAAGTCGGTGTTCCGTTAGGAAAAGTAACAACGGTCGGCCCAGAGATGAGCCGGCAAAACCAGGTCCCGAAATAACCAGAAGGACCAAGACTCCAA
>CAZAKW010000318.1:0-3443 GCA_964485835.1 uncultured Bacteriovoracaceae bacterium | reverse complement strand
GCGAGATAGCCCATCAATAAAAGAAACGCGAAGAGAACCAGCGTACAAAGGACATAAAGCATAAACGGGTGTTTCCACACCGGCCCCGTCCATTCCTTCTCTTTTCCCGGGCGTCCGGGAAGGTTTCCACCACGATTTCCTGCGTTTTGATCCATGTAGCCTCTGCTATCACATCTAGGTTAAAGATGCGGTTATGCCGGCATCGGATTTTATCCCCGATTACCTCAAACCCTTCGTCGCGTCCCAAGACGCCTCCTTGTACACGCCGATGGACCACGCGGCTTGGCGATTTATTCTACGGATCTCGCGTTCGTTTTTCGCCGACCATGCCCACCCGAAATACCTCGCGGGACTTGAGGAGACGGGAATCTCGCGCGAACGGATTCCGCTGATCTCGGAGATGGACGAACGCTTAAGCCGATTCGGGTGGCGTGCGGTCGCGGTTAGCGGCTTTATTCCTCCCGCTGTGTTCATGGAGTTCCAAAGCTTAGGCATTCTCCCAATCGCCTGCGAGATGCGCACGACCGAACACCTCGCTTATACGCCCGCTCCCGATATTGTCCACGAAGCCGCGGGCCACGCGCCGATCATCGCCGACCCTGAGTACGCGGCTTACCTGCGCGCCTACGGCGAAATTTCACGTAAGGCGATTTTTTCTTCGCAGGACATGGACGTTTACGAAGCCGTCCGAAATCTTTCGATCGTGAAAGAAGATCCCCAGTCGACCCGCGGACAAATCGCGGCGGCCGAGCAGAGACTGGAAACCACGGTCGCCAGCGTCACTTACGCGAGCGAAGCGACGTTGATGGCGCGGATGAATTGGTGGACGGTCGAATACGGCCTCGTCGGGGAAATCGACGACCCGAAGATTTACGGAGCCGGCCTCCTCTCGAGCGTCGGCGAAAGTTACCATTGCCTCGGACCCGACGTAGGTCGCGTGCCGCTTTCGATCGAATGCGTGAATACGAGCTACGACATCACCAAGCCCCAGCCCCAGCTCTTCGTAGCCCGTGACTTCGCGCACTTAACGAGCGTACTCCACGAATTTTCAGAAACGATGGCGTTTCGCACGGGCGGGATCTCGGGGCTTGAAAAAGCGGTCGCCGCCCAGACGGTTTGCACCGTCGAGCTCGATAGCGGCATCCAGTTCTCCGGTGTGGTCCAAAGTTTTCGCGATACGAACGGAGACATCGCGGCGGTGAAACTCAAGGGACCGTCCGCGCTTGCTTACGGCGATCAGGAACTCCCGAATCAAGGAACCCATACTCACGCCGAAGGCTTCTCGACGGTCGTAGGGCGGCTACGTGAATACGGTAAATCTCCCGCCGAGCTTACCGATGCAGAGCTTGCGAAACTTAAAGGCGCGGACGGAAAAACGCGGCTGGATTTCGCATCGGGCGCGATCGTCGAAGGGCGAATCACCGAGGCGCTCCGAAAAGACAAAAATCTCGTCCTGCTTTCTTTCGCAGACTGCACGGTCACGCTTGGAAACGAGACGCTCTTCCGTCCCGAATGGGGGACGTTTGATCTTGCTTGCGGTGAGCATATCGTTTCGGTCTTCGGCGGAGCGGCGGATCGCAGAGCATACATCGCCAGCACCGGCGGTTTCCGGCAGTCTCCGATGCTGCCGAAGCATAATTTGACGGCTGAAAACCGGGGGTTAAACGAGATTTACGCCGAGATTCGCACGCTTCGCGAAGAGGCAACGACAACGGGCGTGGAACTCACGCGTAAGATCGAGTGGATCGGAGCCGATCTCGAACTCGCTTATCCGAACGATTGGCTTTCACGTTTGGAACTTTTGGAACTTCTCCCTAAGACAGACGACACTTCAAGCCTCCGTGCGAGACTCGAAAATCGTTTGCGGCATATTCAAACCCTCTCGAGCGACCGCCACGAGATGATTGAGCGAGGTTTAAAAATTATATGAGACCGGGCATGTGGATGATGATCGCGGCGCTGATCGCCGGGTTAGGCGTAGGACTAGGCGCGTTCGGCGCCCACGCGCTTGCGGGACGATTCGGCGAATACGAAAAAGGGGTTTGGCAGACGGCCGTCTTTTATCACCTCGTGCATGCGGTCGCGCTCTTCGCGCTCGCCCTAGCGCTTGAAGCGGTTCCCGCGCTGCGCGAAATCGGTTCCGCGAGAATCGCGGCCGGGCTGTTCGCCGTTGGCATCGTGATTTTTTCGGGAAGTCTTTACGCATTGGCTTTAAGCGGAGTGAAGATCTTAGGCGCGATCACGCCGATTGGCGGCGTTTGTTTCCTCGTCGCTTGGGGCGTACTTGCCCGCGCGGGTTATGTTCTATCGGCAGGCAATTCCGGCGGAGTTTCGCCGTGAGCACCGAAACGCCGAATCCTGTCTCCGAAACCGTCTCAACTCCCCTGCCGGTAATCGCGAATGTTTCTCGGATCGTCACCCGCGTTGTCGACCGGATTGCGTTTGATCGCTCGGATTATCCTTTGATGGTGGCCGCGGCGGCGGTGGAGGCTTTGAAACTCCATGGCATCGAATCGCGGATCATGTACGGCGAGGCAGCCTGGATCGAAGTGCTCGAGAACCAAGCGATCCAGTGGGCAGGATGTTGGAACGGGAGCATCTATTTTTGGGTCGCGACCCAATACGGCGAAGTCGTCGATTTAAATGGGCCGGTCGCGTATAAAAAACGTGCCCACGCTCGGCCCGAGGAAAAGCCTGTGGGTTCGCCTCCGATTCTTTGGTCGGCCGAAGTCCCGGCGTTTTATCGCTATGTTCCCGAAGGGGTCGCGGAGCTCGAGCTCTTAGACCAGGGCGATCAGCATAAATTCGAGGCGATCCTCGCCGAGATCCGGGAAAAGTGCCGTCCGGAACTCCTCTTAGGCGAGGAGGAGGAATTTCCAAACGAGCCGATTCTTTGTCCCGGCCGAAAACTGCTGGACGACTCCAAGCAGAGTTTTCGATTCTTCGACCGCACGTTGGCTGTAAGCGGCGTTCCCGACGCTCCGATTTGAAAGTCGCGCGGTTTTGATACCGCACGCTAAAGCGCATCGAGCTCTAAACCGACGTAGGCGGAAAGCCCTGGCGTCGAGTAGCCCCGAATTTCCTGATATCGCCGATCGAGGAGGTTCTCGATTCGGGCCGAAAGGGTAAACGAATCGCCGAGTGGATATCGTCCCGAAAGGTCCAGGCGAAAGAAACTCGGCAGGCGATCCTCGGTTCCGTCGAATCGACGCCCCACCCGCGGCGATTTGGATATTCCGGAAATCGTCGCGCTTTTCCCGTCGCGAGAATCGTAAAAAATCTTGAAGCCGCTCTTTCGCCTGGGCAGATTCGAAAGCGCGCGACCGGTCGCTAAATCATCGCTTGAGACGACGGTATGGTGGGAAGCAAATCGAAATGCGGCGCCCACCTTTTTCGCGATATCGAACACCACGCCGCGGATATCGGCGCGCGCAAGGTCGACA
>CAZAKW010000317.1:0-3453 GCA_964485835.1 uncultured Bacteriovoracaceae bacterium | reverse complement strand
CAAAGGGATCTTCCGCGAGATGAAGGGCCTGCCGGTGACGATCCGGCTGCTCGACCCCCCTCTTCATGAATTCATTCCCCATTCGGACGAAGAGCTGCATTCGCTGGCAAAAAAAATCGACGTCTCTTTTGAACGCCTCAAACGCAAACAAGAAACCCTCCACGAAGTCAATCCGATGCTCGGCCATCGCGGGGTTCGGCTTGGGATTAGCTATCCGGAAATTTATCTCACCCAGATTCGAGCAATTCTTGAAGCGGCGTGCGAACTCGTGCTCGAAGAAGGCTTTCGAATCACGCCGGAGATCATGATCCCGCTGGTGGGCGACTGGCGCGAGCTCCGGTTCGTTCGCGAGTACTGCGATGCCGAAGCCAAGGCGATTCTCGCCGAGAAGGGAGTAGAGATCGACTACTTGATCGGGACGATGATCGAATTGCCCCGAGCTGCGCTCACAGCCGGGGAAATTGCCCAGCACGCCGAATTCTTTAGTTTCGGAACGAACGATTTAACCCAAACGACGTACGGCCTCTCACGAGACGATTCCGGGCTCTTTTTAAAAGATTATCTGGAAGCGAAAATCTACGAAAAAGATCCGTTTGCGACGTTGGATCCGTCCGGAGTGGGTCGGTTAATGAAAATCGCGATCGAAGAAGGTCGAGCGTCGCGGCCCGGAATAAAAATGGGAATTTGCGGAGAACACGGTGGCGATCCCGCCAGCGTCGTCCTCTGCCACACCTACGGACTCGACTACGTCAGCTGTTCGCCTTACCGTGTACCTATTGCTAAACTAGCGGCCGCCCAGGCCGCGATTCGCGACCCGCGACGAAAAAAGAAAGGCTCCCGATGATCTTTTTATTCCCGCTGCTTGTCGCGCTCGTGATTCCCTCGGCCCACGCTGCGAATCGGCAGATCGATCTTTCCTCGGGTTGCAAAGTCTATAAACTCGCGAATAAGAAGTGGGCCGCGGCGGACGCTTCCACGGTGGACGGAATTTCACTTACCCCGAAGCAAATTCTGCGCGACGAAAAATTCACCGTCTTTCGGACTTCCGGCGGGGTCTTCGGCGTGAACCAAAAATGCGTGACCGGCGCAAGCGCTTCGGCGCCCCGCTCGCGTCCGGTACGAAAACGCACGAGTGCCGCGAGGCCGCAGCAGGAGACCATCGAAAATACCCGTAGCCCTTGGGCGGCCGCGTTTTCGTTGGGGATGAATCTTGCGCCGACCGGGACCCGAAAACGCACTGCGCTCGGGGTGACAACGACGTCCGAACTGAAGTACAAGAGCTCGATCGCCTTTTTCGGTGAGGCCAGTTATCAAGTTAACTCCTATTTCCGAGTGGCAGCGGAACTTGCGCTTTCCCAGCTGCAGATCGATAGTCAAACGGGTAACGAGATTTCATTTTTCGACGTGATTCCACAGGTCACCTTCGGAGCTGGCGAAAAAATCACCGTTTATGTCGGGCCGATGCTCGGGCTCTACTTCCTTTCGCAGAATGCAGAACGAAATGTAGAGGTTGACGCAACGACTAGAGTCGACGTGAAACAACAAACGGCGACCGCTATTTTGTTGGGCGCCGCTCTCGGCGGAGACTACCGCTTAAGCGAACAATTCGATTTGGGTCTTTTCTTCCGATACTTCAAACCCGGCGAACTGAAAATCACGGGGACCGTGACGGCGCCAAGTTCGGGCCAATTTGAATCGGCATTGACGACCTCTTATATGACTCTGGGCGCTCGTTTCCTGATTCGCTTTTAAAAATCGAGGTGTCGCCAGAGACACTTCCGTTAAAAGCGAGGCGGCGATTTCCACGCGAATTCAGGTGTTTTCATATTGCATTACCTGATCGTTTTGGTAATCTATTTTTAAGTAGATCGCAGTGACAAACGACTGCGACGGAAGGACGTCAGTGATGAAAGAAGCGAAACGCTTCGAAGTCTACGTAAAGCTCTTGGAACTTCGTGTGGCCGAGCATGGTCCGCCGAAGGCGAAATAGCACGAGCAAATCCGGTCGTTACAAGGACCTTGCGGAGCTCGTGGGTCTACCGAATCTTTCGTTCGCGACGGGGGACTGCGGTAGCTACAAACGGAACGGATCTTTGATCGGATCCGCTCCTCCCTGCCTAAAAAATTAAATAAGTGAAGCCGATTGCGGGTAAGTTCCCGGCGTGAGCCGGCCTAAGACGGAGAGGGTATCAAAGCCTACTTCGTACCTTGCGACGGATGAATTACAGGTGGACCTTCTGAGCGTCCGCCAGTCTTCGGGGAAACCCGAGCACGAACACAATCGGGGCCCGAGAGCTGATCAGCTCTCCGGGCCCCACGTGTTTCTAATACTCTAACCACTGGACGACGAGCATCGAACGCGTGAGCTCCTGCTCCCGCACCCAGATATCGCCTCGGTCGACGATCCAGTCCTTCGCATAATTCGCCTCGTCCTCGGGATTCCAACTATTCCGGACGAGTAGGTAACATTCGTCTCTGATCTTTTTCCGTCCGGCGATCAGCGACCAATGGAGTCCGCATTGCCCTACGGGAGACCTTCCCTCGTAGCCTTTTCCGGAAAATAAAACGTCCGAGCAATATGCGAAGGGAACCGGCATCGGACTTTTTTCCGAGAGAAGAGCATGGATTCGTGCACCCGCTCGCGCCGTTCGAAGCGGATCGCGTTCGCGACTCGATAGTCCCGTGACGTCGAGTCCGGCGTAAAATTCGCCCTCGCAAGATTGGAACTCAAAATCCGTATTCCGCCGGAATGGATCCGCGCATTCGGAGAAAAAGATCTTCCGGATGGTTTCGTAGGGCCGAACGACGTGCGCTTCGACGAATTTGCGCACGGTGGATTGGGCGAGCAAAACCAGCGCCCCGTTCGGGCGAGAACGGCGCTCCGAACCCCATTCGAGATACCGCCCGTAAATTTCAGGCATCGCTTGATCAATCGCCGCCGCACGCGCCCCGGGCTCGGTTTCAGCGATCTCTAGAAGCTTCCCGTAAACCAGAGTCGTAATGTCCGAAAGTTTCGCGGTTTCGTCGGGGGTACCGCTCGGCAAGGAAGGATCGGTACAGTAACCCATTTCCCGCACGGCCCGCGCTAAAGAACAAAAAGTCGATCCCCAACGACCGCCGCGCAAGGCGAGCGGATCCGTCGAGTTTTGCAGCGGAAACCAATACGGATAGTCGCGGCGAACGGCGTTTTCGACGCCGATTGAAACGGCATTCGCTCGCACCAGCCCTGGACCCGGCTCTTCCCGCTTGGCGACCCGATAAGTATCCAAATAGGCGGTGAAGGCAAAAAACCCGCAAAGATTCGTCGAACCGTAGCCCTGGGATACCGGAACGAGATGCTCCATCGGAGCACCGCGCTTCCGTAAATCAACCGTGCCGTCGCAAAGGGAGCGCTCGCCGGCGATCGCGGATGCGGATGCGGATGCGCCCGTAACGATCAAAAACGCGACAACT
>CAZAKW010000316.1:0-3472 GCA_964485835.1 uncultured Bacteriovoracaceae bacterium | reverse complement strand
GCTCGGCGAGGTGGCGGGCGAAATACCCCGGACTTGCTTCCCCCACGGCCGTATCCAAAACCATCACGATTTCCGCGCCGTTTTCGAGTTGAAGCTGGATGTTGCGTTCCAACAGGGGAAGCAAGCGGCTTGCGAACTGCTGGTAAAGCTGGGGCTGGGATTTCGAGCGAACGAGAGATCCGGAATGTCCTCCTTCGACGGCATAAACGAAAAGCGTCCACGGACCACCGACAAAACCGATCAAACTTTTATCCTGAGGCAATAAGGACCGTGTTTTTCGTACGGCTTCCCCTTGGAATAAAAGTTTCGGAAAGGCCGTTTCCACGTCGTGAAGGCGAGAAATGGTTTCTGAGTCGAGATGCCACCCAAGCGTTGGGCCTTTGTCGAGATACTGAAGTCCCATTCCGAGCGCTTCGAGCGGGAAAAGCAAATCGCTGAACAAAATGGATACGTCAAAATCAAAATCGTCGATCGGGCCCAAGGCGGTGGCAGCCGCAAGATCCGGATCTTTGCAAAGATCCATGAACGAATGCTTCGCTCTTAGGGCCTGGTAATGGCGATGGTACCGGCCAGCCTGGCGCATCATCCAGATCGGAGGAGTCGCCTGGGGTACCGCCTTGAGAGCATTCGTAAAACGAAGATTCGCCATCCTAAACCTTCTTTCCTTCGTCCAACCACTGATAACCGACACTGCGAACCGAACGGATCACCGATCCGTCGCGATCTCCGAGTGCTTGTCGTAGACGCACGACCGCGTTATCGACGGTGCGACTGCTCGGAAACTTCTCTTCGCCCCACACCGCGTTCAAAATCTCGTCCCGACTCAGCACCTTAGGTGAAGCCTGGAGAAGCGTAACTAAGAGGCGATGATCTCGCGCTGCCAGAAACTCGCGTTTTCCGTCCGCATCCTCGATCGACATCGCGTCCAGATCGACTTTCCGGCCCAAGCAATGAAACTGGCGCGCCGGCAGCGCGGCGAGATCCCCCGCCGGGGAATGATTCTCCAACACGTGCCGTACCCGCAGCAGAAGCTCTTTGAGATGGAACGGTTTGGGAATGTATTCCTCCGCTCCAATCTCGTACCCGAGTAACCGGTCCTCGGCGGAATTCCGCGCGGTCACGAATATAAAAGGAACGGAACTCGACTTGCGGATCTCTTGGGCAAATTCAAGCCCCGTCCCGTCCGGCAAACCCACGTCAAGAATAACCAAATCGAAATTTTTCGCTCCGGTGAGACGACGAGCAGAGATCAAATCACGCGCCCACTCGGCGACGTAACCTTCCTTTACCAGACGCTCGCAAAGAGTCGCGCCCAACGATTCGTCGTCTTCGACCAAAAGAAGTTTCCTCATGCCTCTTCTCCACTGGGCAGCTTAAGTTCGACGCCAAAACCGGTTCCACCGGGAGCATCGAAAAAATCAACCTGCCCCGCCATTCGGTCGACCAGAGTCTTGACGAGGAAAATGCCAACTCCCGACCCACTCCGAGGATTGTGGCGAACAAAAAGCTGACCCAACTTCGCGCGATCACCCGAAAACCCAGCCCCGTCGTCCGATACACGGATAGAAACCTTACCGTCCGCGCCTATCGCGATTTCGAAACGGATCTGTTTCGCGCCGCCGTGCACGACGGCGTTTTGGATCAAATTCTTCAGAATCGTCTCCAAAGCGCGTTGGTCGGCGAGGATGTGAGCGTTTCCGTAAACCTGGATCGCGACTCCCGGCCATTGGTGCTCGAGCGAAGAAAGGCTCTTTCTCAACTCCAACCGCTCTAAAAAAAGACCACTCGTTTCGATTTGCGAAAGATGCAACGAATTCTCCAACTGGATTTCCAGTCGAACCGTGTCTCGCACGAGTCGATCCAGTAACGGACTTGGGGAATTCCCCTTCTGGTCGTCAGCAAGACTTTCGGCCTGGAGGCGTAAACTTGCGATCGACGTTTTTAACTCGTGGCTAAACGAAGCGAAGAACTGCCGGATCTGGAGGGATCGTTTCCGCTCACGAACGATATAATAGAGAAGTGCCCCGCCGCCCAAAATCAACGAGACGATCAGGATCGATCCCTCGCTGATCAGCATCCGTTGCTGCCGCACGAAGTCCTCGACGATTTTGGTTTGCGGAATCATTCCCGCGCCGACGGAGGCCTGGACGAAGTCGATCTGGCGGAGGCCAAAGATCAGCCACCACGCCGCCAAAGACAGATTGAAAACCATCCATGCAAGCCCAAGTACGAACCGCCACTCGATACGACTGCTGGTTGTTTTTAAATCCTGTTCCATAAAAGGGTTTGGACGCTTTCTAACGCGGCGGCGTTTTACTTGAGAACGTGGGCAGCCTTTTCGAGCCCGTCGAGAGCTTCTGCTAAAACTGCGTCGGTATGGGCCCAAGAAACAAATCCGACTTCAAAGGCGCTGGGCGCAAGATAAATTCCTTCGGCCAAGGCGGCGTGAAAAAATTTCGGAAAAGATTCCCGTAAATTCGCGGGGACGTCGGCCAATCCACGAATCGCCTTCGGAGTCCGCGGATGGATCCAAAACACCGAAGCAACGTTCGTCACCTCCCAGGCGGCTCCGATCTTGGCGAAACGTTCGGAGAGATCGCGCGCGAACCGAGTCGTCCGCTTCGCCAGAATTTCGATGGCGTCGACCCGTTCCATTTTCTTCAGCGTCGCGAGTCCCGCCCGCGTACTGACGGGATTCGCGCTTAAAGTGCCCGCCTGATAAACCGGTCCGGAAGGAGCGACCAGATCCATGAACTTCTTTCGTCCACCGAAACATCCCAGCGGAAAGCCTCCCCCAACGACTTTCCCATAAGTCGCAAGGTCCGGCTCGATCCCCAATACGCCGGCCATCCCCAGGGGATGGACTCGGAAACCCGAAATCACTTCGTCGAAAATCACGAGGATACCGAGTTTTCGCGCGCTCTCAACGACAGAGCGAATAAACTCGGGGCGCTGAACGAGCAAGCCGAAGTTCGCGGGCAAGGGTTCTAAAATAACGGCGGCGATCTCGCGGCCCCGCTCGGCGAGAATTTTTTCAAACGCGGCAAGATCGTCCAGCGGTGCCACCAATGTTTCGGACGGATCGGCCACGCCCGCACTGTCGGATGCGGCTTCGCCGGCAAGGCCGCTGCCTGCTTTAACGAGCATCGAATCAACGTGGCCGTGGTAGCAGCCGTCAAATTTTAGGACTTTATTCCGACCCGTCGCTCCGCGCGCGACCCGCAGCGCGCTCATAACGGCTTCCGTCCCTGAACTGACGAAACGCAGCGATTCCATAAACGGAAGACGGGACGTGATCCACTCCGCTAGTTCCAACGAATACGGTTCGCAAGCCCCTAAGCTCCAAGCCGTATCGAGCATCTCCGTAACCGCGGCTTGAACGTCCGGATCCCGATGCCCTAAAATCATCGGCCCGAAACTTTGGCAAAAATCGATGTAGGTCTTTACTTCAACCGATGTCAGGTGTGCGCCT
>CAZAKW010000315.1:0-3490 GCA_964485835.1 uncultured Bacteriovoracaceae bacterium | reverse complement strand
GGATGATCGATTTTCTCCATGAGATCGAGCACGGTTCGGACATTTATTATCGGAAGGAGTCCGTATTGGATGGGTCCTATTTTTCTTTGGGGATGCCGTCCCAAACGCTCACGACGAATGTCCAGCGAGCTCGTCTGGGCGTGACGAACAAGGGTCGGTCGGCTAGCGCCCATTTCACCCTCTTCTTTGACAACGTCCTCGGGGGTCCAAGCCAGATGTCGGCTAAATACGACTGCCAAGACGTGGGCGGAGGCTTCATCTGTTCGGACGCATTTGGAACGGGGGCCAACTTTTTGCTGAACCCCACAAAGAAGGGTTCTAATATTCTGGTCGATACCAAACGGGGTGGGGTTAACCTTTCCCACCTGGTTTTGTATTCGTGGGAAGCCTTGCTCACCGTAGATGGCCAGGCTCCCGACCTATCCTCGATCATTGATGGGGAAGTCGCGAATATGGCCGTGATTGCGCCGAAAGTTTTTAACCTGAAAAGCGATGCCTGCTCGGAAGTCGAAGCGCTGGGGAATGAATAGAGCCCGCTAGCGTCAGAACCCTCTAAAAGGCCATCTGGGTCGGCACAGGTAACGCAATGTGCTGTAATGTGCCCAGGTTGCGACCGATGCCAGCTCCGCGCTTGAGTTCGGCCGCGTGGTTTGTTATCTCCTGTCCCTCTGTGAATGCACCGGTTTACGTCGCTCTTTTGCACTATCCCATGCGCAACCGTTTGGGTGAGCAAGTGGCGACGGCGGTCACGAACATGGATATCCATGATATCTCTCGTTCGTGTCGAACCTACGGGATCAAACGATATTTTATCGTGACCCCCGTGGAGGAGCAGCACCGGGTTGTGGGCCGAATTCTCGATCACTGGCAACGGAAAGACGAGAGTAAGCGCTGGCACCCCGATCGATTTGAAGCCCTGGCGCGAGTTCGACTCGTGAAAGACTTTGAAGCGGTGAAAGCAGAGATTGTCTCGGCGCATGGCGAAGCTCCCGAAGTGGTGCTGACCGATGCGAGTCCGCTTCCGAAGGCGGTATCTTACGGCGAATATCGCCGCGAGCTCGAGGATCCTAAACGGACCAAACCGGCTTTAGTCGTATTTGGAACGGGATGGGGAATTTCGGAGGTCTTTTACCCCGAGGTGCACCGGATTCTGGCCCCGGTGTACGGGTTAAAAGACGACCCTGACGGAGAGTATAACCATCTCTCCGTGCGGGCTGCGGCGGCGATTATCTTGGATCGACTTTTTGGGCACTGAGTTTACGAACTCTGCTCGGAATTGGACCCGAGACCCCGCTTCGGAAAATAACCGGCCGGAAAGAACTCTTCGGAGTTCGATCCGGTGACACCGTGCCAGCGATCGCAATCGTGGATCTCGAATGAGGTCCACTTCAAGAAAGCAGTCCGCCATGTCTAAAGTCGTTATTAAGCGTAAAAAGGCCACGAAAAGTTTCCATAAAGGGCAGAAGAACCTCGGCGATAAGATCGCCCTCGTCGAAAAAGGCACGATGAACACGACGTATCCGGACTTCTCCGCCGGTGACACCGTGAAGGTCCACGTTCGGATTAAAGAAGGCGAGAAAGAGCGCGCACAGGCCTACGAAGGTCTCGTGATCGCGATCGGCGGCCGCGGCGCTTCGCGCTCGTTCAACGTTCGCAAGATGTCCCACGGCGTGGGCGTCGAGCGGATTTTCCTCTTCTCCTCCCCGAAAGTCGCGAAGGTCGAAGTCCTGCAAGTCGGTAAAGTCCGACGCGCGAAACTCTATTACATCCGCGAACTCGAAGGTCGCGCCGCGAAGATCGAGCGTTTGGTCGAAACCCAAGCCCAGATCGAAGCTTCCGCAAAAGCGAAAGCCGCCAAGGCCGAAGCTTCTTCGAAGTAAACGCCAAAGCCGGATTGGTTTTGATCCGTTCCAAGTCTGCACGAAAGCCCGCGCTTCCTCTCGAACTGTCTCCGACTTTGGAGTTCGAACGGAGCGCGGGCTTTCCGCGTTTGAAAGTCGTTGGCATCGACGAAGTCGGGCGAGGCTGTCTGGCCGGGCCCGTGGTGGCGGCGGCGGTCTGGCTTCCGGAGGCGTGGGATCTTCCGTTTAAAAAACTCGTCAAACAACATCCGGAAATCGCCCACATCACCGACAGTAAAAAAATGAGCGCGGACCTTCGCGCCGAAATCGCCCCGTGGATCCGCGCGAACGTCGGCGGGTTCGGAATCGGTTTTGCGACGGTCGAGGAGATCGATCGCATCAATATCTATCACGCTTCCCACCTTGCGATGTTTCGCGCCGCCGAAGCCCTCGGAGACTTCGACCACGCTTTGATCGACGGAAACGTCGTGCCGAAAGGGTGGGCTAAGCCCGCCCAACCGATCGTGAAGGGCGACCTGCGGGCGCTTTCAATCGCCTGCGCCTCGATCATCGCGAAAGTTTATCGCGACGAGTGGATGGGGCGGTACGCGGAGGAGCATCCGGGCTTCGGTTTTGAAGTCCATAAAGGATACGGAACTCCGAAACATCTTTCCGCGCTTCGCGAGCGCGGCGCATGCGCGATCCACCGCCGAAGTTTTGCACCGGTGCGCATCGTTCTTGGGATTGAAGTCGCCACGACTGTGGAACAGAGCTTGAATCTGTTCCCGCAAGATGACGAAACCGAAAACTTCGACGACACGAAAATTTCCGCCGAGATTTCTTCCAAGCCGGCTTGATCGAGGACTACGCACCGAGCGTGAGGCCCTGGTTTATCTGGAGGCTTCCGGATGCCGTTTGATCGCGCGAAACGTGCGTTACCGAGTCGGGGAGATCGATCTGGTCGTACGCGATGGGGACTGCTTGGTTTTTGTCGAAGTCCGCGGGCGGCTGGCGAACTCGCTGGAGGCGGCGGAGGTCGCCCTGCCTTTCGCCAAACGCTTGAAGCTTTGGCGGTCAATTGAACTGTTTTTACTCGCTCTGCCGGCCCACGAGCGGGCCGGTTTTCGCCGGGTTCGAGTCGATTTTCTCTCGACCGACGGCGTGCGGTGGTTTTGGTACCGGAATATCGAGTTGAGATCGGTCGGATGATTCCGTAGCCTAAAGGGGTGAGGATTTTTTTTCTACGGCTGCTCCGGGCGTTTCTTGGACTCTTGCTGATCGTGGGGGTGGGGATTGCGAGCGCCCGTCCGGTTTACGCGATGAAGAACCGGACGATCGTGCTGCGTGCGACCGGTAGCGGGGCGGCGCTTGGGCTTGGTGCGGGACTGCTCTCGTATCCTTTCGCGAAAAGCACGAACACCTTGGTGGCCGGCGCGGTCGTCGGGGCGCTTTTAGGCGTGATTTACGGCTATCACCTGGTCGGCGTTCGGGATGCTCATTTCCAGAATCAGGAGACCGCGAATCTTGAAGGCGTGGAGAGAGAACTGCTTCGGCAGACCGCCGATTTCGAGCGCCAGGTGCACCTAACGGGGAGGGGCGCGTCCACGAAGATCGTGCCCGTAAGCGTCTCGTTTCGGGCGTTTGAATAT
>CAZAKW010000314.1:0-3520 GCA_964485835.1 uncultured Bacteriovoracaceae bacterium | reverse complement strand
CGGCGGCGGCGTTGAACAACCGCGGCGTGCTGATCGCATCGGGGACGGGCCAGGAGGATTGGATCCGGGTCGCCGAGGCCAACGCTTACTTTCGGCAAGCCATCGAAAAGGACGACCTGTTTCTCGCCGCTAAATTCAATCGCGGGGCGATCTTGAACTATTACCGGATTTTCGCGAAGGCGAAAGGATATTGGGCTCAAGTCGGCGCGGTCGCACCGCAACCCGACGTTTTCGACGGGATCGCGATTTCGGAACAGGGTCTCGGTTCTTTCGACTCGGCGGAAGCGAATTTTAAGAAAGGTTCAAAGTCCGGCGGCAGCAATGGCCGCGCTTCAAACCAATACCACCTCGCGGCAAGGATCGCGCGCCAGGACCCTGGGAAATGCGCGAAAGTGGCGGCTGGGCTAATCGACGATACCTCCGGTTTCGAACGCCAAGCAGCAGAACATTTAGCGCGAGTGTGCAAAGAATGGAAGGCACGGAAATGACGAGTACGACAAGCGAGATCGAGGGCGGCGAAATGCATTGGTCGTTTCGCGCATGGATCCTGGGAACGATCGGGGTGGTGTTTTTTGGGGTGGGCGTGCTTTATTCAATGCATGCCGACGCAGCGGAACGAAAAAAGCCGCGAGTCGTTTATCCCAAGAAGTCGCAGGTGGATTTTGAAGGGTTGGCCATCACCGGGGAGCTGCGGAATCCCGGCGATTTCTATTTTCAGCGAAAGACGGACGAAAAATTCAATTCGCTCGTGCAACGACGAAAGAATTTCCACCGAGAAATGCTTCGCGACGTCGTGATGGCGAAGTAACAGGCCGCGGGATGCGGTCTGATTGAGATCAAGGACAGAGATATGAGCGATACTGAAAACCCGAATCTGAATCCATCCACGGGCACTCCAGCGACCGGCGCCCCTAGGCACCTGGTCGTCTTAAGCCAAACGGCGCCGACCGCGGGTCGTATCTATCGTCATACGAAAGATCGGATCGTGATCGGTGCGGTCGTTTCTGCCGACGTCCACTTGCAAGGCGACGGGATATCGCCGATCCACGCCGTGATCGAGATTTCGACGGAAGAAAACGGCGGCCCTCGCGCGGTGATCTTCGATCTGGCCTCCGATACGGGCGTATTTATCAACGGGACTAAGCACGTGACGGCCGCCCTGAAGACGGGCGACGAAATCACCATCGGACGTTTCCGGATGAAATTCGCAGTCGAGGACCGCACCGCGGAGCCGATCGAACGGACGCGTACGGATCCTGGACTCGCTTCCGCGCGCGCCCGTGAATTTTCCGATTCGGTTCAAGAAGATCTCGCCCCTTTAAATCTTCAGGACGGACGCGAAGTCTACGAGATCTTCGATTATCGACCGGCGTCCAAACAGGCGCTGGAAGCGGTGATGTCCTGGTCGGCTACGATCCTGGACGTCGAACACTTCGTCGACGAGCCGAACGTAACGATCGGCGCGGATCGAAACGCTGATTTCGCGATTCCCTCTTCGCTCTCGAGCATGCTCTACCCGATCGCCTCGAAGGGCGGCGACGGTTATCAACTCAGCCTGGATCCGTCGATGAAAGGCGTCATCCAGCGCCAAGGCCAATTGATGTCGCTTGAGCAATTTCGCCAAGTCACCGGCTCGAACACCCTGAATTTAGGAAAAAACGAATTCGCCAAGGTCCAAATCGGCGAGATCGATTTCTATTTTTCGTATACCGCGGCCCCACCGAAGCTGAAAGCCCGGCGCCTTTTAGAGCGTGACCCGTTCATGCGCAACATGCTTTTCGCTTCCTTCGGACTGACGGCGGCCGTCGTGATCGCGGCCAGCAACGTCCAGCTTAGCCAGAACATCGAAGTCGAGGAATTGCCCGAACGACTCGCAACGATTATTTACCAACCCGTCGTTCCGCGCCCACGTCCCAAAGTCGAGGTCCCACCGGCGCCGAAAACGGAGGCGAAACCCGAACCGGAAGCAAAGAAACCGGAGCCTCCCAAGCCGGTTAAAGTCGAGGTCCAACCCACGAAGAAAAAGGATCCGCCGAAGACGATTCAAGTGAATAAAAACGTCGCGGACAAGAACGTGAAGGGCGGAAAAGCCGCGCAACAGAAGCAAAACGAAGCACGCGAAGGCGCTGGAGCGAAAGCGAAGGGTGCCGAGGGCGCCCGCGGCGATCGAAACGCACGTCCGGGCAAAACCCAGCAACAGGCCGCAAAACGACCGTCTCCGCAAGGCGGAACCGGGCGGGGCGGCGGCGCCTCCGAAGTCGAAGACCAGGGGAACGTCGACCTTTTGAAAGGAGCGGCGAACGCGGTCGGAAACTTACTTGGGAATACGAACGCAAAATTCGGCTCCGCGGGATCCGAGTTGCAAGGATTTGGAAATTTTTCGACCCTCGGTAAGGGGGGGCAGGCGCTCTCTGGTGATGGCCGTGGGGGCGGCGGCGACGCCGAAGGTCTGGGCGGATTGGCGGACCGAGGCCGCGGCGGCGGTCGTGTCGGTACGGGACTCGGTGCGGCCGGCAAGGGAAGTGGCGTGATCGGCGGCGCTTCGCGAGTGGCTTTACGCCTAGGGGGCGACGGCGAGGGTGTCGTCTCGGGTTCGATGGATACGTCTGCGATCGCGGCCGCGATCGAGGCGCATAAAGACGCTTTTCGGTACTGTTACGAGAAAGAAGTGAACGCCGGAAATCCGAAACTCGCGGGTACGATCACAACCACTTCCGTTTTGGGTTCCTCGGGACGAATTACCGAGGCGGGGATCAAGAATTCGTCGATGAAAAACGCTAACGTCGAGCGCTGTGTGCTCGGGGTCTTGCGACGAATCGACTTCCCCGTACCGCAAGGCGGAACCGTCCAGTTTACTTTTCCTTTCAAGTTCACAAGAACCGGAAACTAAAGTTATTTAGAATGGCCCGCCGGCTCCCGGAGCGCTGGCGGGAGAAGGAGTCGGCGTCGGTGTGGCGGCCGGTGAGATCATTTCGCCGTTCGAAGAGGTTGGCGCTCCGGTTGGCGGTAGGGGGGCACTGTGCGGCGCGCCGATTTCCGGCAACGAGGTTTCGCCGGGAGCCGTTCCGAGACCCTCCGAGACTTCTGTCGTCCTCATCGAGCGTGTCGTTTCCAGAAAGCGGAGGGTCGCATTGCGCGTAACCTGACCGCCGGGAGAATTCGGAAAATAGTCGAAGCCGTGGGTCGCCCACGGAAGTTCAATGGCGACGACTTTTCCGCCTTTGGCGCGGATTCGCGTGGACATCCGTTCGGCGTGGCGAAACCAAACGAGCGGATCGGGTTTCCCATAAATCAACAAGGTCGGAGGCGAGGTTTCGCTGACGTCGTGGATCGGGGAGGCAGCGAAATACTGTGCGGCCGCAAGATCCGGGTTTTTTCCGATATATCCTTCTAGCAACGCTTTCGAACCGAGCACGTCCTCGTCCAGGCTCCAGCGATAGCCGAAATCCAAATCGGTCGGCGTGTAGTAGCCGATAACGCCTTTGATATGTGAACGCAGGACTTGCTGGTAACCGAGTTT
>CAZAKW010000313.1:0-3537 GCA_964485835.1 uncultured Bacteriovoracaceae bacterium | reverse complement strand
TACGCTTACGGTCAATACGAGCATAAAGGTGATCCTTATGGTCGAACTCGAAATCCAGCCACGAACCGCGATGAGGAATCACACGCGCGGAGTAAAGAATTTTACCCGACGAATGAGACTTACCTTGGTCGTGATCGAAGATCACACCGGGCGAACGGTGAAGTTGGGAAACGATAACACGTTCAGTTCCATTAATGATGAACGAACCCGCTTCGGTCATGAGCGGAATTTCGCCCATGTAAACTTCTTGTTCTTTAATATCGCGAATGTTGCGCGTGCCGGCTTCCTCGTCGACATCGTATACCACGAGACGGACCGTGATCTTCAGTGGAGCAGCGAATGTCATTCCGCGCTGACGGCACTCACCTACGTCGTACTTCGGCTTTTCGAGGACGTAAGAGTCGTACTCAAGCGAAGCAGTTTTATTAAAATCTTCGATTGGAAAAACGGATTTGAAGACAGCCTGGAGTCCGCTGTTGTCGCGTTTGGACGGAGAGACGTCTGCCTGAAGAAATTTCTCGTAAGATTTTCTCTGAAGTTCGATCAGATTAGGAATCTCCACCGGCGTGGCGATTTTCGAGAAATCCTTACGAATTCGGCGGTTCTCCGAAAAGAGAGAGGCCATGATGACTCCTTAAAGAGAGATAAATTGTGAAACTCGTTGCGCGCAAAAAGCCCAACTCACGGACGAAACGTCCCGCAAAGTCGAACCTTGAAAAGACTAAATGACTCCGTAACCGCGTCATCCTACCCATTTTCCTTTGAAAGACAAGGGGGAAGGTTATGACGCGGTACGGAATCCAAACCAGAAGGCTAAACGTGGCTGGTCAAGTCGATTATTTAAGTTCGACCTTAGCGCCAACAGCTTCAAGCTTCTTCTTAATTTCTTCGGCTTCTGCCTTAGCGATGCCTTCTTTAACAGTCTTAGGCGCGCCTTCGACAAGGTCCTTCGCTTCTTTCAGGCCGAGACCTGTGATAGCGCGGACTTCTTTGATGACTTCGATCTTCTTGTCGCCAGCAGCCGAAAGAACGACGTTGAATTCGGTCTTTGCTTCGGCGGCTGCAGCGCCACCGCCAGCGCCCGGCATCGCCATAGCGACTGGAGCAGCAGCAGAAACGCCGAACTTAGCTTCAAGATCCTTCACGAGCTGCGAAAGCTCGAGAACGGACATATTTTCAATGAAGGAATTGACATTTTCCTTAGTAACAGCTGACATGATTACCTCTTCTTCACTACGACCTTTTCATCATCCTGATTCAAAAGTCTGGTCCTTCTGGTTAAGTGGGACCTGGTTTTCTTCGAGCCGTCGTGGCTAAAGCTGGATTGTTTCTCTCCCTAAGGGAGCATGCCGTTCAATTCACTGGTTCGTTCGGCCAGACCTCCGGCGAACCACTCAAACGACTCTTAGGAACTTTTGGTCTTTTCGATCGCAACGAGTACGTTCAGGAGGCTACGTGGAACAGCCGCGAGTACGCCCACGAAGTTCGTCACTGGAGCATTCAGGGTACCGAGGAACTTCGCGAGAAGCACTTCACGAGAAGGAAGAGCTGCAAGTTCTTCGATTTCTGCTGCAGAAATCGTCTTCAAACCCATGAGACTTGGCTTCAACTTCAGGGCTTCATTTTCTTTCGCGAACTTATGGAATGCCTTAGCGGTAGCTGCGACATCTTTATAAGCAAAGGCGACAAGAGTAGGACCCACGACAGAGTCCATCAGGTTTTTCGCTTCGTCACCCATCGCGCCATCTTTAGTAATGAGGCGGGCGATGTTGTTTTTCAGAACCTTCACTTCAGCGTCGGTTGCACGAAGCTGCCTACGTAGATCATCTGCCTGATTAGCAGTGAGACCTTTGTAGTCCGCGAAGAGAGCGACCTGAGCTCTATTGAACTTCTCTTTCAGGTCCGTTGCGAGTTCAGTTTTATTGGCTTTATTCATATCTTCCTCAGGGTCCTAAAAATTTAAGAGCCAGCTACGGACTGCGCATCGAGCACATCCAGGGTGATGCTTGGGCTCATGGTCGTCGAGATCATGACCGCTTGCAGATACTGACCTTTACTCGTTGGAGGCTTAGCCTTCATGATCGCGGTAGCGAGAGCGGCAAAGTTTTCGCGGAGTTTTTGAGCTCCGAAAGACTTTCTACCGATCACAGCGTGAATGATACCGGTCTTTTCAGTGCGGTATTCCACCTTACCGAGCTTTTGTTCTTTGATGGCCTTGGTGACATCAACCGTGACCGTTCCGAGCTTCGGATTCGGCATAAGACCACGTGGACCAAGGATCTTTGCGACTTTGGAGAGCGCCACCATCATATCCGGAGTAGCGATCATTTTGTCAAAGTCGAGCCAGCCGCCTGTGATTTTTTCGATCAGGTCGTCTGAACCGACGATATCAGCACCAGCAGCTTCAGCTTCGCGAGCCTTGTCGCCTTTAGCGAGAACAGCAACACGAAGGGTTTTACCGGTTCCGTGTGGAAGAACGAGAGCGCCGCGAACCATTTGGTCAGCGTGCTTCGGATCGACACCTAGGTTAAACGCAACGTCAACCGTTTCGTCGAACTTCGCGTAAGCCACTTCTGGAAGAAGCTTGAAACCATCTTCGACAGAGTAGAACTTTCCAGATTGAATTTTTGCGAGCGAGGCTGCGTACTTCTTACCCTGCTTGCCAGAACGGACTTTTTTGGCTTCTGCCATTTGAATGACCTCCGTGGTTCAAACGCTACCCAAGTAGCTCCCACTGTTGTTCCCTTTTCAGGGAGAAAATTAATCGACGATATTCAGTCCGCAGCTTTTTGCCGTACCTTCGACAGTACGCATTGCTGCTTCGAGGGAGCCCGCGTTCAGATCAGGCATCTTGATCTTTGCGATCTCTTCGACTTGCTTCTTCGTTACCTTGCCGACCTTCGACTTATTCGGAGTACCCGAACCTTTTTCCACCTTGGCGGCCTTCAGAAGAAGAATCGCTGCGGGAGGGGTTTTCGTGATGAAAGTGAAAGAACGATCGGAATAGACGGTGATGATCACGGGGATCACCATGCCTTTTTGGTCTGCAGTCTTAGCGTTGAACGCTTTGCAGAATTCCATGATGTTGACGCCGCGTTGACCGAGCGCAGGTCCTACTGGAGGAGCTGGATTCGCTTGGCCGCCCGGGATTTGAAGCTTGATCTGACCTGTAACTTTTTTTGCCATATACCACCTGAAACGCCGGTTTCTTCCCTCTTTTTCCGAATTCCGCGATGGAGTTCAGGCGAAGAGATGCCGGCCATTTATTGTTAGAGTCGGGTAGGCTTACCCGAACCGTTAAATCTTTTCAACCTGAATAAAGTCAAGTTCCACCGGAGTCGAGCGACCGAAAATACTGACCAGTACTTTCACTTTACCCTTATCTGGATTCACGCCCTCGATCACGCCGCTGAAGTTCGCAAACGGACCATCCACTACCCGAACGTTCTCACCTTCGTTAAACGAGATCCGCGGACGAGGTTTCGACTGACCTTCCGCAATGCGGTTAGTCATCTTCTGCACTTCCGCCTCTGGAAC
>CAZAKW010000312.1:0-3538 GCA_964485835.1 uncultured Bacteriovoracaceae bacterium | reverse complement strand
CCGCGCCGGCGGAGGAGACGTTTACCCTGCGTAAAATCCCCTTCGCATTTAATTCCGCCGAGCTCTCGCCGGCGGCGAGGCCGATCCTGGACGAGCTTGCGGGATATCTAAACGAAAAAGGATTCTCGTCGCTTACGATCGAAGGCCACACCGATTCGATCGGCAAAGATTCCTATAATCTGCGATTAAGCCAAGCCCGCGCCGACTCGATTCGGAACGACTTGATTAAGAACTACCGTTTCCCGGCGGCGAAGATCGTCGCCACGGGATTCGGCGAAGCACAACCGATCGCAGACAATCGCAACTTCCAAGGCCGCGAGGAAAATCGGCGGGTCGAGTTCAAGATCAAGCGCGCCCCGGTCTCTCCCTCTCGGCGGCGGCGTTAACCCGCTTAACCTCGAATTCCGACGATCCCTTTTCGGGGAGACAAGAATCATGGACCGTCACATTCGGCATAAATCCAGAATTTGGCACTCCGAAATAACGAAGAGAACGTCACTGGAAATTGAATGATTTTAAGGAGATAGGGTAGCTTGCGCCCTCTCTGGTAACATTTATTACCGAGTTGGTAAAAATTGGATTGTTGCATCGCAATATTTAATGTATTTACCGCGGCATGAATCCGGTCCAGCCCTCCATTTTTAACTACGACGACCCGAGAAGATTTCTTCTCGATTGGCTGGTCACGCGCCAATCAGGCGACCCTACCTTCTCGATGCGTAAATGGGCCCGCGAGATGGATATCTCGCACGCCCTCCTCGTGATGCTCTTGCAGGGCAAACGCATCATCAAACTTAAGCACGTGCCGACTTTCGCGCGGAACGTACAGCTTGATCACCGGGAGAAAAACTACTTCCAAGCGTTAGTCGAATTAGAGAATGTTCGCTCGATTGAGGAAGAATCTCTCGCCCGTCTTCGGCTCCGCGAACTGAATCCGACAGCGAACGTACGCACCCGCGAAGTCGACGAATTCGAGATGATCTCAGGCTGGATCCATTTCGCGCTTTTAGCCCTTTGTGATCTGGAATCTTTCGATGGAAGCCTGGCTTTTTTCGAAGCGTGCTTAAAAACGAAGGCGAGCGTCAACGAGATCCGAGCCGCGGTAGCGCGCCTCGAATCCCTCCAGCTGTTGGGCCGCTTTCCCGACGGTCGTTATTTCGCAACACAGACGGAAGTCACGACGAAGAACGATCACGGGAGGGCCGCCGTGAAGAAATATCATTCAGAAATTTCCCAACTTGCCGCTCGCGCGGTCCTCGAGCAGGACGTCACGGAGCGCGAGTTCCAATCTATGGCCGTTTCCGTCCACCGGGATCAGATCCCAGAGGTCAAGAAAATGCTTCGAAAGTTTCGGTCTGAGCTCGTAGAGTTTCTCTCCGCGCGAAAAGGAACCGAAGTCTACAATGTCAACTTGCAGTTCTTTCGACTTACGGAGAGCCCGGCCGCGTTCGCGCGCGCCGAGGACGAAGGCGTCGACACTGATTCAGTCCCTTCCTCCCAAGGAGTCCTCTCATGTTAGTCAATAAACGTATTTCGTCCACGCTCGCCTTCGTACTCACCTTCTCCTTTAGTCTCACTCTCGTTGTAATCCCCACGGCAAACGCTATCGCCGGCGAGGGCGGCGGTGGCCCCGGAAACGGCGGACAGGTCGTCGTCTGCTACAATAAAGACGTCCGATCCGACGGCCGTCCCGCATCCGGCGCGGCGATTCAGTCAGTCGAGTTCGCCGATCATTGGGAGTTCTCCAATCGCCTTCAGTTAAAGCTCGCCCTCGGCGACGCGAATTTAACTCCAAAAGAAAAGGTCCGTCTCGTCGCGGATCGGATGCGAGACATCGACTCGCGCATTTCGGACGTGCTGGACTCCGCGTACGACAGGAATTTTGACAAGATTGCCTTAACTACGTCCCCAATCAACGAAATCTACGACGCGAATCTACGCACGAAATTGAAACTCGATAAAAATTGTACAATCGACCAAATTGCCGGGCATTGGCAGAATGTAAAACCCGGGGAATATCCGATTCTGATCTATCAAAGGTACTACAATCGTCTCGCGAATAACGACCAAAAGGCGATGGTGTATCTCCACGAACTCCTTTGGCCGCTCTTTATCTCGGAAAACGATAAACGAACCAAAAAACTCCCCCAGTAAGTCCTTTCCGAAAATCTGCGATACTTGGTCTACGCCATGTCCTCGACATTTCTTTCTGAAAGCGGAAAGGTCTATCCGAACATCGCACCGTATGTTTTCGCAATGAATACGGTGGTTTTTTCCGAAGAGGAGAATCACCTGATACAAGATGCGAGGAAGGCCCTCGGATTGAATATGAGCGAGGTTCAGCAGATATCTCGTTCGTTCAACTCCGCCGAACCTTCGCTAAAGATCCGTCTTTCTTCGCCAATACGAGTGTCAGGAGTCGACGGCAGTTCCGTAGATTTAACCTCCTACGAAATTCTTCGTGGATCGGGCGGAAAACTCCATATCCTCGAGGAATTCAGCGACGAATCGAGTGCTCACGAACCAAGCGCCTCGATTCGGATGCTTGACGAAGCCAACTTCACGTCTAAACGCGGGGAACAATACCGTGCCCGCATCGTTTGCACTACGAATCGCCTGTGTCCGAAATCCTACATGGACGCGCTTGAAATACGTAAATCACATCCAAGTCTTATGGAGACAAACCTTCCCGTACTCTCGGTCCAGCAGTACGACTCGAATTCTAGCAAATGGTTCGATCGCATTACCGAGGAACGCGACTGGAGATGGTCCGACAAGAGTTTCGCCGATCGGATGAAGCGCCAAGAGCGGGACGCACAAAACTCGGTCCGGATGATTGTCGAAGACGCTCAAGCCATCGACACCGTGCTTTCGCCTTACTTTGAGGATGTCAAAAACAAATTTGACTTAGCTACGCACTCCACCCAGGTCACTTCTACTTTTAATGTTCGCGGTCCGTTGGACAGAGAAAAAAACCCCATTTCCATCTACGGTAACTTGCTCTTTCCGTTCTACGAAGTATTTGAAGTGGGCCTTCCAGGGCTGGACTCGGTATCCCATAATGTTGTTTCGATTAGGCGATCCGCTAGAAAGCACGATGTTCCCGCATACTTCACTCTCTCGTTGCGCAACGATGCCGAGGCAACATTCAGAGTTTCGCTACCGAACGGTCATTTTGAGTTCCGCTATTCTCCGAATAGTCTTGGACGACTCGACGTCACATTCGATGGCAACCATTTCGTCTTGAACTTTAAAGATAAAACCACCGTCAGCGTAGGCGACTTGAAAAATCGCAGCTCCTTGGAAATCTATTCAATCGAATGGTATCACCGTGGCACAGCGATAAGCGTATCGATGGCAAGTCAAGCCGTAGTGGAAGCGTTAGAAAAGCAGCTTGTACCAAAGTATTTGAGTTGTCTTCGATCCGGCAGATGCCACGGTGACCATTGGTTGATAAGCATGGGTACCGGTACCGAAACAGGAAATAAAGTCAGTTCGAATTTCAACGGTCGTTTGGGGAAATTACAAAGTGTGCGTC
>CAZAKW010000311.1:0-3559 GCA_964485835.1 uncultured Bacteriovoracaceae bacterium | reverse complement strand
CTTCGAAGCTCCACCTCGCAGGTTTGGAACGCCTGGGAGTGAAACCGACCATCCTTACGGAGGCTGCGTCCGCCGTTACCGGGAAGAGGAAGGCGTGAGTTCGGAAGAGCAAGTTCCCGAAGTCCCGGCGGAGATTCCAAGCAAGTATGAAATCGGTGCCGGATGCACCGCCTGCGAGGATTGCGTAGCGGTGTGCCCCACCCGCAGTATATTTTTCACGGGGAGTATTTTCGCGATCGACCAGGATTCGTGCGAGGGGTGTGGCGTCTGCGCGCGGGTCTGTCCGGTCGACGTGATTCGGCCACACCGTTAAAACATGCAGATCAGTCGCGCAGATCTCGGCCGTTAGATAGGCACACTGAGAAGTTCGAGGAGTTCCTCACGTGAGAATGCTTTCAATCCCAGGGCCGACTGCTCGATCAAGGCATCCGAAAGTTCGGTCTTGGATTGGATGATGTTTGCGATGCGGTCTTCAATGGTACCAGGGATCTGGAGTTTGAAGACTTGAACTCCGCGGGTCTGTCCGAGACGGTGGAGTCGGTCGGTCGCCTGGTTTTCGCGCGCAGGGTTCCACCAGCGGTCGAAATGGATGCAAACCGAACCCGCGGTCAAATCGATCCCAAGCGATCCCGCAAGCAGCGAGCAAAGGAAAACTTTCGTCTCGGAATCGTCGGCGTACTTTTGGATCCGCGCCGCGCGGTCGGGCGTGTCGCCGCGAAGTTCGACGAAACCGACGTTCTTTTCCTTCAACCAAAGCCCGATCAAGTCCATCATCCCGAGATATTGGGTGAAGACGACGATCTTGAGATTCGACCCTAACGCCTCGTTGAGAAGTTCGTCGAACGCGACCCATTTTCCGGTTTCCCATGGGTCCATCGCCGAAAGCTTCTTGAGCTTGGTGCCGGTGACTTCGGGAAGGCGAGGGTGGTCGCAGACTTGTTTAAGACGGGTGAGGACCGAGAGGATGTTCGCGTAATTGATTTTCTTGCCGGCCTGGAGGTCTTCGCGAGCTTTGGCGGCCTCCGCGCTTTCAAGATACTTTTTGTAGGCCTTTTTCTGCGTCTGGGTCATCTCGCAGAGAATGACTTCTTCGGTCTTCTCCGGGAGTTCTTTCAGAACTTGGTCCTTGGTCCGACGGAGCAGGAACGGCGAAATCAATCGTTTGAGCGCCCCGGTTTGGCCGTCGTCGGGATGTTCCTTGGAGCCGCCGCCGTAAAGACGTTTGAAGCGCGGCAAGGAACCAAGATAGCCCGGGAGCAAAAACTCCATGATCGACCAGAGGTCGGTTGCGTGGTTTTCGATCGGCGTTCCCGTCATCGCGATCCGGAATTTCGACCGCAGAACGCGCGATGCGCGGGAGGAAATGGTGATGGCATTTTTGATCGCCTGGGCTTCGTCGAGAATCACGCAGTGCCATTCGCGCTCGCGCAGCGAAGCTTCACGTTGGAGAATACCGTAGGTCGTAAGGACGAGATTCACGTCTTTATCGGGAAGGACCCGTCCTTTTCCGTGGAAGACGGTCCATTTCAAGCCGGTCGGATATTTTTCGAGCTTCTGGACCCATGCCGACACCACGGAAGTCGGCGCGATCACGAGGGTCGGGAGGGCGGGTTTCTGCCGGACTCGGTAAAAGCTCGTGAGAATCGCGAGCACCTGGTGGGTTTTTCCAAGCCCCATGTCGTCAGCGAGCAAAGAGGCAAGGCCCCGGTGGTAAAGCGACCAAACCCAGCTCACGCCGTTTTTTTGGTAGTCGCGAAGCTCGAATCCGTAATCAACGCGTGGCAAATCGGGAACATCGTCCGATTCGAAGGTTTTTTTCCATTCGAAGAAATCTTTCCAATCCTTGTCGACGGTGAAGTCGTCCACGCCGAGTTCCAGCGAGAGGCGATAAACGGAAAGGGGATGGAGGGGATACTCTTCGTCGTCGTCGAGGTAGGCATGGCCGCTCGGCAACGTCGGACCATTCTTTTTCGCTTTCGCATCGTTGGCCATGCCGGAACGATTCGCGAATTGAGAAATCAAGTTGAGTGACTTCTCAAACCGGTAAAGGGTGTCGCCGACTAGACAATAGGAAGAAGAAAGGCGTCCTTGGGCAGTCAGCTTTTCAAGCTCGGTCGAGTTGATCCGGAAGCGTTCGCTGCGGAATTCGTAGGTGAGTAGACGACCGAGATCGCTTTTCGCGCCGACGTTGAGCGACTGGAGTTTCAGTGGCGTCGAGTCGTACTTAACTTGGATGTTATCGTGATAGACGATTTGGTTTTTGTGCTCGTGCGAAAGGAGCTTGGCCAGGCTCTCGAGCATATTCGCGCCCTGATAAGTGACTTTGGGTGCGTGCACGCTGTGGATGACCGGAATAAACTCGTGCAGGAGCTTTAAATGCAAGTCGTCGGTGGTACGAAAGTTATCGGAATCTTTTTTGATCAGCTGGTGGAGAGTAGAAACGGATCGTTGCTCACGGATCGGGTCGTCGTAACGGAGGGCGGCCTCGACGGTGATGCCGGTGAGCACCTTGTCTTCGTAAATGGCGCGGACGAATGCGACCGGTTCGGCGGGAATGGTTTTTGGGATCACCGGTTTTTTCGGCCGTCGCTCGGTTTCGTCGTGGGCCGCGGCGCCCTCGTCCGCGTCGGCGATACCGGCACGAAGAAGCGAGCCTTTTGCGAGAATCCAATTTGAGAGCGCGGCCACATGGCGGCAATGCTTTTCGTAGATACCGTGGGCGGAACACGAACAGTTCGACGAACGGATCGTACCGCGGTCCATCAGGATATTGGTTTTAGCAAAGGGCGCGCGCCCCAGGGTCTCATCCGTCACTTCCGCGGTGACGAGATGATTTTTCAGTTTCACTTGCGCAACTTGGCCCTCGCGGAAGGCCACTTGGCCTTTCTTCCAGGTTCCCGGTTGGAAGTCTTTTTTGATCTGATTGAGGAAGAGCATGCGCGAAGCCTGTTTATAGCAGCCGAGAGGACGAAAGACCCGCGGAAATTCAAAAGCAAAACCCCCCGGGCCGAAGTCCGAGGGGTTCTGATTTGAGAGAGGAGTATGAGTGTCCCATTCCGTGGGGACGTTCGGCATTGTGCAGGGTTGGTGCCACTGAAGTCTCTGGAGGGCGGGGCGGTTGAGTTATAAAATATAAATGTAATTTCAAGCAGTTAACGGAATCTCCCGTAGGGAATCCTTTCCTGAACTTTCCAAATGGCTGGCTGAGTTTAGACGACCGTCAACGAGGTAGGCGTTTAGTCTCGGTAAGCCCACTATTTTTCTTCGCACAAAACAACGCCGCGCATTATAGTTGGCCTTCGGTACCACTTCTAAAAAAAACGGCCGATGCGGATACCGCACCGGCCGTTGGAGTTGTTGTAAGAGATCGCGGTGGGCTTAGTTAGCGCCGCCTGCGACTTTTCCAGCTTGCTTGTGCTGGAGGCTATCGCTTACGAGCACTTCCGCCGGGAGGGATTTCAAGATCCGGTCGGAGATTTCCGATCCGTTTGGAACCTCGTTCCCTAGCATTACGGCGGTTGTGCCGTTCACGCTGACGATCGAGTAAGTGCCACGTGCG
>CAZAKW010000310.1:0-3569 GCA_964485835.1 uncultured Bacteriovoracaceae bacterium | reverse complement strand
AGGGGTCCGCGAATATCCGTACCCTGGTCGAACTTGGCAGTGCCTTTTAACAGCCCTTGAAAGTTCTTTTCGCCCCACGCGTTCGGAGTTGTTTGGGTAAGCCAGTGGAGTTTGCCGCCATGGGGAGCTTGAGTGGCGAGACGGAAGGCCCGGGTGAGCGGGAATACCGCGTTCGCCGGACGTCCCTCTTCCCGTCCCAGTTCCTTCATCAACGAAAGATCTTTCGTGATCGAAAGATCTTTTGAAAAGGTCGGGATCACGGGAACCGTCGCCTCAAGCCGCATCATCTGAGAGACCGGATCGACGACGATCGCGATGTCCGATTCGATTCCCCACTCGGCTAAAAGCGCCGTCATCTCCGGCGAGGCGTCAAAGACGGGGCCGGGTAAGTTCAGATCAAGCGCGAATAAAGCTCGACCTCCGGCTTTCAAGTAGTCACGAATCAGCGCGACTTCGGGAGCGAAAAAAGCACGCGATGGTCCAAGGATCAAAAGCGCGCTGCACTCGGCGGCGATCTTCCCTTCGGAGACGAGATTGATCTTTTTAACGGAATAGTTTTGCTGGGTCAGGGATTGGCGCGCCAGTTCGTAGCCTTCAACTGAGCTTGCGTCGAAATCTCGTTCGCCATGCCCATCAATCGAACACAAAGTCGGCGTCGTCGTGCGGGAGAGCTTGATCAGGGTGTTCGTGATCCGTTCTTCCGTAGGATTCTCGATTTTCTCTTCCCGGTCCCCGACGTAAATCTGGAGAGTATGTTCCGCACGGATCCCTGCCTGCTTCGCACGGGCGACTTCCTTGACCGTGTCCGCGTATTCAACGGAAACCTGGCTCGAAAGAGTTCGGAGGGTATCGAGCAGGGGACGGAGTTTTTCGCGTTCCTCAAGCTTCGCCCAGAAAACGAAACGGACCGGAGTCTTCAAGCCTTTGAATAGTTTCGCGGTCTGGTCGGAGAGAGTGTTCGTCTTCGTTCGGGTCAAATCGATTTTTTTCGGATATTTCACCGCGAGAAAATTCACGACCCCCAGGATCCCCAGCACGAGGACGGTGGTCGTCAAGCTCTGCGCACCGTAGGCGAAGGCCCGTTTTGAAACGTTCTTGCGCTGTCCCCATGCAAGCGTTGCGAGGGAGATCACGAACGCGGCGAGTACCGCGTATCCGATCCATGCGGGTTCCGGATACGAGTTTCGAACCAGAAGGGCCGCCACACCAAGCGCAAGCGTTAGACCCGCATGGATCGGTCCGGTATTCGAATGGAAGACAGGAGGTTTGTTTTGGGGCGCATTCATTTCGGCTTATCTCCAGCGGTAAGAATCAAGAACTCGGTGGGTCAGAAAAAGACCGAAGAAAATAAACGAGAAGTAATAAACGAGATCGGCCGTATGGAGCATTCCCTGGCTGAAGTTCATGAAGTGATTGATCAAAGAGATATGCATCAATACGTCGCTCCAAACCGGGCCGGCGGAGTAGGCTGACCAGCTGATCAACCAAAGGATGAAATTCACGACGATGGTCACGATAAACGTGACGATTTGGTTTTCGGTCATCGCCGAAAAAACAACCCCCGTCGCGAGCAGACAGCAAGCAAGCAAATAGGTCCCAAGAATCGATGCGAATAAAGTGCCCAGGTCGGGATTGCCGAAAACGGCGAGGATCGCCGGGTACACCATCGTCGTTGCGATCATCACGCCGACGAAAAGCGCCGCCGAAAGGTACTTACCGACGACGATGTCGGTTAGACTTACGGGACTGGTCATCAAGAGCTGGATCGTTTGATTTTTCCGTTCCTCGGCGAAGAGACGCATCGTGATTGCCGGGGTCAAAAGCAGAAGCAGGACATTCATATTACCGTATAACGGCCGAATTACGCCTTCGGTCAGCGATAGGGATTTACCCATATTCGTCGCTTGGTAGCTCATCGCCTGCTCGTTGAAATAACCGAGCATGTTGAAGAACATGTAACCCATCACCATCAGGAAAAACGCCAAGATCACGTAAGCGATCGGCGTCGTGAAATAACTGCGGAAATCGCGCCGTGCGATCGTCCAGATATTGCGTATCGACATCATGCGCTCCTTTCGTCTTCGGTCGTGAGTTGGAGGAAGATTTCTTCCAGGCTCACTTTTTCAGTACCGAACTCAAGAATTCCCATTCCTGTTTCGACAGCGACCTTCGCGACCCGGTCCCGGATTTCTCCCTGATCGGGCGAGAGCTGGACCACGAGTTTAGGACCGATCGCCGATACGCCGGATATTCCAGGTAGCGCCCGGAGAGCGTCCAGTCCCGCGGGCGATGGATCACGCACGGTCATCTGTAAGAGGAGTCCTTTGCGGAGCCGTAGGGTCAATCCCTCGATCGTATCTTCGGCCGCGATTTTTCCATGATTGATCACGATGATGCGTCCGCAGGTCGCGGTTACTTCCGGAAGGATGTGCGAGGAAAGAACGATCGTGTGCTCGCCCGCCAGCGACTTGATCAGTTCCCGGATCTCGATGATTTGTTTCGGATCGAGGCCAACCGTTGGCTCGTCGAGAATCAACACCGGCGGATTATGGACCAGGGCTTGGGCGAGTCCGACGCGTTGCTTGAATCCTTTAGAGAGATTTCCGATGATCCGTTTGGAGACTCCGCCGAGATTTGTTTTTTCGATCGCCCAGTCAACTTGTTTGGCGAGATCAGCGCTCGCGACTTGGTTGAGGCGGGCCGCGAATTCGAGGTAGTCCGTTACCGTCATCTCCATATAGATCGGCGGCGATTCGGGCAAGTAGCCGATCGCCCGTTTCACTTCGATCGGGTTTTCGAAGACGTCGTATCCATTGACCCGAACGTCGCCGCTCGTGGCCGGCATGAAGCCAGTTAAAATTTTCATCGTGGTGCTTTTACCCGCACCGTTGGGCCCGAGGAAGCCGACGATTTCGCCTTTTTTCACTTCAAAGGTTAGGTCGTCGATCGCCTTGCGCGGGCCGTAATGTTTCGTCAGGCCTTGGACTTGAATCATACCGATTCCTCTGGGGGGTTTAAGATACGAAGGTATCCGAAATCACGGAGGAATCAAGCCGTTGCGGATGATAACGCGACGCTGCTACGGAAGGTCTTTGCCAAATTTTTCAAAATGGTTAACCAGCGTGCGCAGACGGTCGATAACCGCGTCGCGCGTTTTATCCAGCGGAGCGGAAAGGGCGAGGCCTGCGGCATATTCATGCCCACCGCCGCCGAGTTCCATGGCGACCCGATTGATCACGATGCGCCCCTTGGAGCGAATCGAGACGCGAATTTGATTGTCGTCTTCTTCGCGAAACAGGCAAACCACCTCCGCGTCCTTCAGTAAAAGAAGGAGGTTTAAGAAAGATTGGGTGTCGTCGGCGGAGGCGAGATGCTTCTTCCGTAAATCGAGCCCCATTTCAAGCCAAGCGATCTTCCCGCTGGAAGTGACTTTCGTGTTTTGGAGGAGTTGGCCTAAGAGCTGGAGATGGGAGACCTCCTTGGAAGAGTAGATGGCTTGATAGACTTCCTCGGGATTCACGCCGTGCTCGATCATCTCGCCCGCGATATGGTGTGCGGACGGCGTCGTG
>CAZAKW010000309.1:0-3572 GCA_964485835.1 uncultured Bacteriovoracaceae bacterium | reverse complement strand
CCTTGATGATCAAGTCGGCCGCTTCGTTCCATCCCATAAAGCGAAGCATCATCTCGCCGGAAAGGATCACCGAGCCTGGGTTGACTTTATCGAGGTTCGCGTACTTCGGAGCCGTACCGTGGGTCGCTTCGAAAATCGCGTGCCCCGTAAGGTAGTTGATGTTTCCGCCCGGTGCGATTCCGATGCCGCCGACCTGCGCGGCAAGCGCGTCGGAGAGGTAATCGCCGTTAAGATTGAGGGTCGCGATCACGTCGAATTCTTCCGGACGCGTGAGCACTTGTTGAAGGGCGATATCCGCGATCGCGTCCTTCACGATCAATTTACCGGAAGCCTGCGCCGCTTTCATTTCGCTATTTGCGGCCTCTTCGCCTTTGTCTTTCTTTGTCCGCTCCCACTGGTCCCAGGTGTAGGTCTTGGTCGGATATTCTTTTTCGGCAAGCTCGTAAGCCCACTTCCGGAATCCGCCTTCCGTGTACTTCATAATATTGCCCTTGTGGACGATCGTAAGGGACTTGCGATTCTCGCGAAACGCGTACTCAAGCGCCGCGCGAACGAGGCGAGCGGTTCCTTCTTGCGAGACCGGCTTGATGCCGATGCCGGAAGTATCCGGGAAACGAATCTTCGCGAAGTCCTTTGGGAAATTCTCGCGGATAAAGCCTAAGACTTTTTTCTGCGCGTCGGAACCGGCTTCGAATTCAATCCCGGCGTAGATGTCTTCGCAGTTTTCGCGGAAAATCGTCATCTCGACTTTTTCCGGATGCTTCACCGGCGAAGGCACGCCCTTGAACCAGCGGACGGGACGCAAGCAAACGTAGAGATCGAGCATTTGGCGAAGCGCGACGTTCAAAGAGCGAATCCCGCCGCCGATCGGCGTCGTCAAAGGTCCCTTGATCGAAACCAGGTAATGTTTCAATGCCGTCAGAGTATCTTCGGGGAGCCAGTCGTTGAACTTCGTGAATGCTTTCTCGCCCGCATACACTTCGAACCACTCGATTTTGCGTTTACCGCCGTAGGCTTTCTCGACGGCTGCGTCGAAAACGGCTTTCGAGGACTTCCAGATATCTGGACCGGTTCCGTCGCCTTCGATGAACGGGATCACCGGATTGTTCGGGACGTTTAAGACGCCGTTGGTGATGGTAATGCGTTCGCCGGCTTTAGGATGGGTCAGATTCTTGAACTGGGGGGTCGACATCGGTGTTCTCCAATTTCGGGGACGAGGTAGGTCGGCGCGAAATCGCGCGACTTAAATAAACATAAGGGGTGATGCGACTTTAGAGGCGACTCACCGCAAGAATCAAATAAGAAATCCCGAAATTTTTCGGGAGCTTCGCGAGCGAATGGGCACCTGAACCGGGAGCCGAGGAGTCCTTAGGAAATGCGGCCAAAACGGTGGGTGCGACCGTCGGCTGACACGGAATACTCGAGCGTGCGTGTCGCGAGTTGTGCTCGGTCCTCTTCGTCGTGGGTCACGAAGAGCGTGGGAATTTCTGCCGCCTCAATCACGGATTTGACGAGTTTCCTCGCCGTATTTCGGTGGGAAAGATCCAGCGCCGCGAAAGGCTCGTCCAACAGGAGAAACTTCGGCCCCCAAATCAAAGCCCGCGCAAGCGCAACGCGCTGTTTCTCGCCGCCCGACAATTGTCCGGCAAGAGTCTGCGCGCGGTCCCGAATTCCGAGCCGCTCTAACCACTCGATCCCCCGCGCCGATCGCTCTGCTAACGATGCGCCGCGCATTTCAAGCCCGAATGCGACATTTTCTAAAGCGCTGAGCTGCGGAAAAAGAGCGAAGTCTTGAAAAACATATCCGATCTCGCGCTTCTCCGGCGGAAGCGAACCGAGGTCGCGGGCACCCGCTCGGATTTTCCCGCGCGCCGGTTCCTCGCCAATTCCGGCGATCCATCGAAGCAGCGTCGACTTACCCGAACCGCTCGGAGAATAAATCGCGACGCGCTCGCCGGCCGCGATTCGGAAGTCGGCTTGAACAAGAAGCGGCCCCGACGCGAGCTCGAAACGTGTTTCAAAATTTAGAATCTGGAGATCACTCTCAGCCATCCGCATGCTCTCCTCGCCACTCGGCGGTAAATAAAACGAGAATCGTTCCGAGGTAAAGCCCGAACAAAACGATGCCCGCGTCCGCGAATCGGTACTGGGAAAACCAAACCAACATTAACCGACCCACCGTCATCAACTTCTCGGAACCAAAGAAACTCGCCGCCGCGACCTCGGAGATCGACCAAACGCCGACCATTCCAAACAGGCGAAGTCCCGCGCTCCGCCACCGTGGCCACTCCAGCGCGCGCCAAGCCCGCGCGGGCGACGCGCCTAACGTTCGAGCCGCAAGCCTTAGATCGTAGCGAGGCCCCGAACTTCCCTCTTCGACCAGAGGAAGAAAAAAGCGGAGCGAGAACGGAAGAAAAAGCATCGCTTGAACCGCGACCATCCCAAGCTCGCTTCCTTCAAACGGATCGACGACCGCGGCGTAGGCTAGGAAAAATCCAAGCGAAAGCACAAGCGGACTGATTCCAAGCGGTGCGACGGCAAGCGTACGAACGAGGCGCGATTCGCGTGCGACCCACGCGGTGGCGGCGCCCGCGGCGACGACGAAAAGAGCGACCTGGATCGCTATTCGCGCGGAGGTTCCGAAGGCGCGCTGGAGGTCGGTATCCGCAAGTACGGCGCCGACGTTCGTAAACTCAAGCGTACGCGTGAAATAGTAAGCGGGAAGAACCATCCAAAATGCGGCCAAAATCTGGGGGAATCGGTCGCGAAGCTGTTCGGTCATAAACGAACCGGGATAGGGATTTCCGCGAATCCCGCGGGGCCGGGAATCGTCGGTACGAAGACTCAAGCTATCGCGAACGGGGCCACGCGTGCGGCGCGAGAGGAGCAACCAAAGCGGAAATGCGGCGAGGAGAAGTTGCGCGGCCGCGTAGTGGGCGGCGGAACCCAGGCGCAGGCCCCCTCCCCGTACGGCCGCGAAGATTTCCGTTTCAAGACTCACAATCGGCGGCCCGCCACCAAGAACAAGGACGATCGCAAAACTTCCAAGACAAAGCGCGTAGACTTGCGCGGACGCGAACGCGATCCGCCGAAACGCGGAGGGCAAGACAAGCTTTCGCAACACCTGCGCGGGAGACGCGCCGAGCGTCCGCGCCGCGTAGATCCATTCCCGCGGAACCGCGCGAATTCCTTCGGCCGTAGCGAGAGCGATCCAAGGCGCATTCAAATAGGCGTGTGCGGCGACCACGGCCGCAAGTCCCGTCCGCAAATCGCGACCGGCAAGCGCGGATTGGACGAACGAAACGACAAACACGCTCGGGAGCGCAAACGTAACCGCGGAGCAAACCCGAACGAGTCGGCTCCAATTGCGGGAGTAATAAATTCCAAGCGGGACGCCGATCGCGATCGAAACGAGAGTGCTGAGCACCGCTTGCCCAAGCGAATCGCGGATCACGGCAAAAAACTCGGGCGCAAGCGCGGCGTCTGCACGCATCCCGACCATTACGAGGGGGTAACCCAAGAAGGCCGCAAAAAAGGCGAGAAAATCGAGGCGTTCAAGGCCTGGATCCAAC
>CAZAKW010000308.1:0-3579 GCA_964485835.1 uncultured Bacteriovoracaceae bacterium | reverse complement strand
GTGACCAAAAGTCCCAGGCCGATTCCACGGACTAAAATCGGTAGCTGAATTCCCCAAAACGTCACGCCCGGTTGCAGGAAGGATAAGCTCACGAAAAAGCCGAGCAAAATCACCATCCCCGCGACGATAAAGGGTTTCGCGCCGTAACGATCTGAACCCCGGCCCGAGAATGGAAAAATCAAGGCGATCAAAACCGCCCCCGGAAGGATCATCCATCCGATCTGGCTTTCGGTATAACCCTGGATCCGAGCCAGAAAAAGTGGCAGGACGAATTGCCCGCCATACAGCGCGAACGACCGGACGAGGGCAATCGCCACGGCCAGACCGAAAACCTTCGATCGAAAAAGAGAAAAATCCAATACGCGATGCTGGGTACGAAGTTCAGAGACCAAGAAGGTGATCAGAAATACGATTGAGGCGAATCCGCAGAGAAACACTGAACGGGATGCGAGACCGTCATGCTCTACGAGCGAAGCACCATAGAGCAACGAGATCAAGAATCCCGAGAGCAATCCGAATCCGGCGAAATCAAATGTTTTCCATTGAATCTTCGCGGGGGCGCGTTCACGACGCAGAATGATCCACGCTGCAAAGATCCCCAAGCCACCCACCGGAATATTCACTAAAAAAATCGACCGCCATCCGGCGAGCTCGGTGAGGAACCCTCCCAGGGGTGGACCCAGAATCGGCCCGATCAATACTCCGGCGCCCCAGAGTCCGAGCGCTCTTCCTTTTTCTCCGACCGGAAACGTATCGGAAATGATCGCCATCGCGATCGGAGTCATCGCTCCCCCGCCGAGTGCCTGGACCACGCGAAAGAAAATCAAGCTCTCCAAATCCCATGCGAGACCGCAAAGAAGCGAACCGAGCGTAAAGACGATCAGGCTTCCGATATAGAGCTTTTGTCCGCCGATTTGGAGGCGCAACCATCCGGTCAACGGCATCAGTACGGCGAACGCGATCATGTATGCCGAAATGACCCATTGAATCCGGCTCACGCTTTCCCCGAAATCCGCCATCATCGCGGGGGTACTCACGTTTACGATGGTCGCGTCCAACAAACTGATCATCGACCCGAGCATCAACGTGCGCAGAACCCAAACACGCCGAACGGCGGGGTCTTTCGCCTCGAACCGGGCACGCAACGCCAAGACCGCGTCGCCCGCCTTAGACCTCACACATGTTCCTTAACCGAGGCTTCCGGGGCCGAAGACTTCGGCGGGAAGAGAAAGAGCAACGGGCGCGACCAGAACGCACGCCGTGCGGAACGAAACAGGGAATTCGCCCGGCGTAGGTCGACGTTTCGCGCACGCATCGCGGTGAGAATCGCGAAAGCGAAGCTTACGCCGAAGTTCATCCCCCCGATCAGGAGCACGGAAATGAACGAAAAGATCATCCCGTGACCCGATTCAAGGGAGAGATAGGAAAACGCAAGCGTCCCGGTCGTGAGCGTCACGTGGCGCACATCGAGGGGAAGCCCGAAGAAATCCCCGATAATCGGCGTTCCGGCGAGTAAAAATCCGAGCAAAATGGAACTCGAAACTCCGGCGACGTTCCGCACCAGTGCTTCGCCAATCGCCCGGGCGCGAGCCGCGCCGACAAAACGCCTGAGGATCCGGTGGGAGGCGATGATCTCGGGAGCGCGGATGTAAACCACGAAGTTCTCGACGAAACCGGCCCCGACGCTGGAGACCCAAAGAATCACACCGGTGAGGGCTGCAAACGCAACGGTACCCGAATGCAGGAGCGAAACCGAATCAATCGAAGCCATCGCCTTCGAAACGGAAAAAAACGGGCCGCCGTAAAGGCCCCGCCAGATTAAATCAATCAGGACCACCACGGGCACCACAAAGAGCAAGTTACCGGCAACGGCGGCGAATTGGGCCCGAGAAATTCGCGCGACCTCTTCGACGAAGTCCTCACGTTCCGTCACCGAGCCGGCGCCCGCCGTATCCGCCTCCGAAAGCCGGCCCGCCAGGGCGGCCGCGGTCATCGACGGTTGTTTGGTCGCGAGCTTGAGACCGAGAAAATGCATGACCACGAAGCTAATAGAATAATTAAGACCCGCGTAGATGAACGCGGCAAACGGAGGCCAAACGGGACCGAACGATTTCATCGTCGCCGTGATGGCGGTCAACGCCCCCCCGCCGGCCGCTGCCCAAAATAGATGGTTCCACTGGGGCCAGTTCGCGGTGAAGTATTTTTCGCCCGAATTTCCAGAACGCTCGACGACTTTGGTCGAGAGTAACCTCAAGCTTTTCTTGAAGACGAATCCGAAATCTCCGTCGTATCTTAATCCCGCGACGAGCTCGCGGAACAAACGCACTCCCTGGCGTCGAAGCTGGGCCCGATCCGTCAACGCGCTTTCCAAAGCCTCCGCCAGCGATTCAATGCGCTCCAAATAAAGCTTCATCCGGTCAATCGTGTAAACGAGATCAACGCTGACCCCGGATTCTTCAAGGTGTACTTTCACGCTCTCGATCTGATTACGCGCGCGTTCCGTTTCACGCAGTACCCCACGGTAAGCTTCTTGGATCTCGGCATGATCCCGAGCACTGGGGCTGCGACGGGCCATTGCCGAAAGCGTTGCAAGATTTGCTTCAAGATGAAGAAAAGGATGAGCTTCAATGCCGAAGTCCGGAGAACGACTCGCAAATTCCGTACGAAGAGAAAGAGCCGCGCCTTGAATCGAAAGCGCAAGCGCGGCATCCGCCATGGCGACTTCGTAACCCGGGAGCCGGGTCTCTTTCGGAAAAAGCCAAACGGCTAAAATCTCGTTCCAAAGCGTCTCGGGAATTGCCGAGACCCAATGGATATCTTCGGCGTCGTAAAAGACCTGACTCAAGATCACCGACATATCGTTGGAGTCGTCCGCCGTCGGCAGTAAAATATGCACGACCCGGGAGAAGAACTCTTTCAAAAAGGTCCCCCCGTGAGGAAGGCCGGTCAGGTAAAAAAGCTCGTATCCACGCGTTTCCATTAAAACGCTGCGAATCACTTTCGCGGACGCCTCTTTCCACTCCGGCTTACGTTCAAGGAGTTGGAGCAGAAAGCGAATCCGCGCTTGAGGCGTGGTCTTTCCCCCACCCGTATTCCGAACCCAATCTAAAAGATTCTCGCAAAACTCGACCCGCCCCAAGAGCGAATCAGACGGATTCGCCCGAGCGAGGATATAAGGGAGATCGAACTTCGGTCCGGCTTGAAGCCGTCGCCAAGATCGCCGAAGCCATGACATAGGCCTAGCCTAGCATGGGCCGGCAGAGGCGAAATAGTAGAAACTCAAGCTTGAGGACGAGTTCCGCCGAATGCCCAATTCCCCCGACCGCCGGCAAAACATCCATAGGGCTACCCATCCTGGCACTTTGTCAGGATGATTTCGAAACACGTTTCTCCTCGCTCAAGATACTTACGTTCGAAATGGGTCCAAGGGCGAGCCGTCTCTGGCGCGCTGGCGCTCCATTCGCGAAACACGTCCACGTTTAACCCCCACCCTGCAGCCTGATCACGAATCTCTTCGGCGTAGTTCTTCTTGTTTGTACGAAAGACGATCTCGCCTTGCGGTTGCAATCGCGAGCAAAG
>CAZAKW010000307.1:0-3621 GCA_964485835.1 uncultured Bacteriovoracaceae bacterium | reverse complement strand
GATTTCGCTAATTGTCGCCGTTGATGTTTTAGGGTTGACCTTAGTGATTCCGTTTTTGCCCTTTTACGCCGAGCGTTTCGGGGCGTCGCCGTTTGTGGTCGGGTTATTGGTCTCGGCTTACGCATTTACCCAGCTGATCTCCGGACCGTTCTTGGGCGGCCTTTCCGACCGGCTTGGCCGTAGGCCGGTCTTGATCGTCAGCCAAATCGGAACGCTGATCGGATTTTTAATCCTCGCTAAAGCCGAAGTGCTTTGGGTGATTTTTCTCTCTCGCTTGATCGACGGATTCACGGCGGGAAACCTTTCGGTCGCCCAAGCTTATATGGCCGACGTGACCAAGCCTGAAGACCGCGCGAAGTCCTTCGCGATTATCGGGATCGCATTCGGTCTGGGTTTCCTCGTCGGTCCGGCGGTTTCGGGTTATCTTTCGCAGTTCGGATTTGTGGTTCCGATCTACGCGGCGGCGGGTCTTTCGGCGTTGAGTATCTTGCTGACGATTTTGATTTTGCCCGAACCTCCACGCCACGTGACGGCACTTGAAGAACGCAAGCTTGGGATTTTCGAGATGTTCGCTTACCGCGAAGATTTTAAGAATCCCAAGATCGCATCGACGCTCTATCAATTCTCGGCTTTCTTCATGGCCTTTTCGATGTTCATCGCGGGCTTCGCTCTTTTCGCCGAGCGGCGCTTCGAATGGAACGGCCAGCCGTTTGGTCCTCGCGAAGTCGGTTATGCTTTCGCCTATTCCGGATTCTTAGGAATTATCATTCAAGGCGGGCTCGTCGCTCGGATCGTCAAAAAGTTTGGTGAAGAGAGAGCTGTTTTGTCAGGATTTGTCTCCGCTATAGTCGGTTATGGTTTACTCGCCTTCGCGACCAATATTCCGATGCTAGCCATCGCGGCGACTTTCTCTTCTTATGGCAGCGGCATGCTGCGCCCGGCTCTAACCGCCCTGGTTTCCCGCGAGACCGCGGGTCACGTTCAGGGCCGGATGATGGGGTTGATTCAATCCCTGAACTCTCTGTCTTCGATCGTTGGGCCGCTTTTCGCCGGCTGGTTAATCGGACGGGGTTGGCTTAGCGCGTGGGCCGGATTCATGGCGCTCTTTAGCGTCGCTGGATTGGCGCTGATTTTACGCAGACGCCCGGTTTGAGTTTTCGGTACACTATCGGGAGGAGAATCACCGATGACGACACCGAATAACGATACGTGGCAGGCCTGGGTACATGTGAAGTGGAAGCCAGGCACGCCGGAAAACGCTTGGGAAAGCTGGGCGAAGAACAACTGGGTTCGCGGCGTATGGTCGACGACCGGTTCCTGGGACGCGATGGTCTGGGTCGACGCTAAAAGCTGGGACGACCTCGAGAAGTTCGTTTGGAAAGACGTTCGTACGAACCAATGGGTCGATCGCACGGAAACCACTTGGGCGAAGCAGTGGTGGGCTGGCGAACAGAAAAAAGTTTCCTAAAATTTTTTCGCTACTTACAAATGCAAAGGCCTCCGGAAGTTCCGGAGGCCTTTTTCTATAGGTGAGCTTGCGCGCGGATGTCGCCTATTTCGAGACGTACGACCAACGGGGCGAGGTGCAATCGCCGAGTCCGTAGGTAAGACGCTTTACGAACGACCCGTCGATATTCATCGCGTAAATATTCTTGCCCGCGGCGCGATTCGAACTGAAGACGACGAAGTTTCCGTCGGGGCTGAACGAGGGGTCTTCGTTGTTGCCTTGGCTTTTAGTCAACCGCTCGATATTCGTCCCGTCGGTGTTCATGATGAAGATATCGAATCGCCCGTCCAGCCACCCGGCGAAAGCGATTTTATTGTCCTGCGGAGACCACGACGGAGTCGCGTTGTAGCTACCCGCGAACGTTAAACGCCGAACGTCGGACCCGTCGGCGTTCATCCGGTAAACCATCGGCGCGCCCGCGCGGTTCGAAACGAACGAAAGTCGTTTACCATCGGGCGACCAATTGGGATCGACGTCGACGCCGGAGGAGTTCGTGAGGCGGGTGACACTTTTAGTCGTCGGATCGAAACTGAAAATTTCCGGATTTCCGAGGAAGCTCATCGTCAGCGCGATCTTTTTTCCGTCCGGATGATAATGGGCTCCGGCGTTCATCCCGGCCCGATCCGAAAGCATTCTCACACGGCTAGTTCGAAAATCGAATTCGTAGAGATTCGGATTTTTCACGTTCTTCTTATTCTTAGCGATCAACGAGTAGGCGATTCGCGTGCCGTCGGGGCTCCAAGCTGGCGAAAGCGTCACGGATTTATGGTGGGTGATTTGGCGGACGTTGGATCCGTCGAAGTCCATCACGTAGATTTCCTTCTTTTTCGATCTTTGGCAGACCATCGTAATCTTCGTCAGGAAAATCCCTGGAAGTCCGGTGACGGCTTTCACGATATCGTTGGCGATCGTGTGGCCGAGCGTTTTCACGTCGCCTAGGCCCGAGAGGTACCGTTTGGTCAGAACGGCGCTCCCCGATCCCACATTATAGAGATAGCCCTCGACTTCGATTCCCTTGTCAGTGGGTTTTACCGCCGCTTTGAAAACGAACTCGGCCTGGATCGATTTCCAATTCGAGATCTGGAAAGAACCTGGCGCGACTCCGCTGGATTTGTCGATGAAGGCGGCTGGATCCAGCATTTGAAACGATTCCATATACTGGAGATCGCTTTTGATGGTTTCTAGCGCCTTATCGCCCGCGCTTTTCGCATTCCCGGAGGGTGCGGTAAAGTTCGGTAGTGCGATGACCGTTTTTCGTGTCTTGGCCTGGCCGACAGCGATATAGGGTTGGGCCGTACCTTCTGCGGCAAACGCCGCACTCGGAAGCAGTCCGGAAAAGAGAAGCGCGGGACCGATAAGCGGGAGAGACAGAAAAGAAATAGGTTTCATGAAAAGCTCCTTCGGGGCTGGAATCGAAAACTAAAGCGGAAATCCGACGACGACACCGCGACTGCTGACGGCATCGACGACTTCCTTCGGGGGTCGGGGCAAGGGTTGTGCGTCACGGATCGTGTTCGAGATCGCATCGTCAAACTGATCGTTTCCCGAACGTTTGATGAAATTTGAATCGATCACAGTGCCGGCCTGATCGATCCGGATCAGGATCTGCGCGCCGAGTTCTTCCTGGCGCGCAAGATAAGGCGGGAGCGCCCAAAACTGGATCAGCGCTTCTCTTACTAAGTCGTAGTAGCCGGCTTGAGCTTGCTCGCGCGCATCGCCCGAAAGGCTGGATCCTTTGGAAATCTGGTTTCCCTTGATGACGACCGCGGCTTCTTTTTCTTCGCTTTGATCCTTGAGTCGATCCAGAGAGCGAATCCGTGCGAGCGCTGCATCGAGTTTCTTTTGGCGTTCGGCGTCTTTGGCCTTGTCCTTGGCGCGCTCCGCCTTCTCGGTTTTCTTCGGATCCAGAATCATCTCGTCGGCCTTCGGAGGAGGTTCGGCCGCCACGGGTTCCGCTTTTTTATCGACCTTCGGCGGAGTCGCCGGTTTTTCGACGGGATCTCCAGGAGGCCGCCGAGGAAGGTGTAGGGCAGCTGCTCGTCGCCGTGGATGTCGAGAAAGAAGTCGGCCCCGGTCGCGGCCATGCGGTCGCGAACCGAGTTCACCTCCGGCGC
>CAZAKW010000306.1:0-3641 GCA_964485835.1 uncultured Bacteriovoracaceae bacterium | reverse complement strand
ATGCGAGCGCGAACTCGCTCGATCTTTTTAGAAATGCCGGCAGTGGCACGACCGCGCTCGGCATCGACTGTTCCGGTTTCGTAGCCAGCGCCGTTATCACCGGCGGACTCCGGTTAAAATCCGGGACGTCAAGCAAGAGCGCACAGGCAGGCGGCGTGAACTCCGCGATGTTTGCGAATCCCGCCGGGAACGGCCTTTCGTGTTTGGCACGGGTTGCGAGCACGTCAACTCAGGAGCTCAAGGCCGGCGATATCATCGCCAATTCGGGCCATGTGGTCTTGGTCGATAAAGTCGGCGCGGACCCATTTGGGATTGCCGGTGCGCGAAGCGCGACCGACTGCGCGGCGGTTTCTTCGAGTCGATTTAATTTCACGATCACCCAGAGCAGTCCGAGCAAAGGCGGCATCGGCCTCAATCGTCACCGGGCGGCGGACTACCTCGCGGGTTCTTCTTCGATGCGGACCGGTCTAGAAGCTTATGCGAAGTCGTTTTGCGAGGTTCGGCTTGGTTTGAAATCCCCGACGACGCTTGCGAATACTTCGAAAGCGGTGATCGTTCGTCATACCGGAGCGGCTTCGTGCAAGGATAAGCGGATTCCGATTGTCGGCGAGTCTTGCATGCAAGGCTGCGGATGGGCGGCGCCAAGTTCCCTGGCGGGCTATGGTCGAGACACGGAGCACATGAGTTTATAGGCCTCCGGTTGCTCGTCCTTACCGTTTCGCGAAGACGACGACGCTGATTCCGACCGCGACCCGGCTTCCGAGGTTGCGGTACGAGTGTGAAAACTCGCCCGGAAAGGCCAGCACGTCGCCCGGAGAAAGATGATAGGTCGTGCCGAGGGACGTGATTTCGAAGAGTCCTTTTATCGCCGTGAAATATTCACGAGTTCCGGCATTGTGGGTATTACCCCCCATGCGGGCATGGGGCTGGAGTTCGAGGCGATCCATCTCTAAGCCGCTCACCGGGTCTGGAAGAAGCTTCAAGAGCTTCGCTTCTCCTTTTGCCCGGAAGATCGCCGGGACTTCGTGGGACCGAAGCAATCGAGAATCCGAATGGGGCTTCGCGACGAGTTCCTCCACCGTGATTCCAAGTGCCGCGGAAAGTTTCAAAAGATGCGCGAGGCTTGGGTTGGCGCTGCCCGTTTCCATATGGGCAATGGTCGATCGAGGGAGGTCGGCGATCCGCGCGAGTTGACCCTGATTCAAACTTCTCCGCAGGCGAAAAAAGACTAAGTTTTCGGCGAGTCGCATCGCCGCTACCGATAGTTCGTCGTCCATTTCGTACCCTCGTTGTTTAAGTTCGGGTCGGAGGTTCCAAAGGGTTATCCCTATTCCAATAGATTAGCAGATCTGACGACTAACTGGAACCGACCCGATAGAATTTAAGCTCGGTGGCCTCGCAGTGAGGGTGAAGGCGCCAAAGTGAAGCGACTGACCATCCTTTTGAAGGCAGTGAAAATGCTTCGGTAACTAATCAAACCCTCTGTCTTAAAGGACGGTTTTATGTCGGTTAGGCTTGATCATCTTAATTTATCGGTTAAAGACTTTGGGGTTTCGGCGAAGTGGTATCGGGACGTATTCAATTTTCAGATCGTGGAGGAGGGTGTGTACGGGGGGGCGCCTTGGGGCGTGCTCCGGGCCGGAGATTCGATGCTCTGTATTTACGAGTCGACCGACCGAGTTCAGTTGCCGGAGGAAGAAGAAAGCTACCTGCGCATCAATCATTTTGCGCTTCGGCTTACCGACAAGCAGGAATGGGTCGAGCGCGCCACTCGGCTCGGCTTGAAGTTTTTCTATGGAGGTGAAGTTTCTTATCCCCATTCGAGTTCTTGGTATGTCGAGGACCCGTCGGGATATTCGATTGAAGTCGTTTTCTGGAATCAAGATCAAGTTCGATTCGATCGGTAAAACCCCCGGGAGTCCGTGTCGGCGAGGTGTGTCTGAGAGAGGAGTGACTGCCAACACGGACTCCGGGCGGTGGCGACAGACCTCCTTGGACTGCCGTTTGGGTGGGGTGCAAGCGGCCTTAAGCGGCTCGCACGGGGTATCGATTGGGCTGGCTTTCGCGGCTTACGATTACGCGGCCCGGACTTGGTTCCTTCCGCGGCGTTTCGCATCGTAGAGCGCTTCGTCCGCCGATTTGATTAATCGTTCGCTGTCGTAGCCATCCTTGGCCGTCGACGCCATTCCGATGCTGATGGTGCATTTCCATTGCACCTTCCCGTCCGTTCCTTGGACCGCACCGTAAAGCCGTTCGACTCCGCGTCGGATCATCTCGGCTAAGCCGAGTAATTCCGCATCGGTTCCTTTCACGGCGACAGCGAACTCTTCTCCACCGTAGCGGCCGGTAAAGCATCGAGGAGTCTCGTATTGCTTTAGCAAAGCGGCTACGCGTTGGATCACTTCGTCTCCGGTCTGATGACCGTGCGTATCGTTAATCAATTTGAAGTGATCGATATCCATTAAAAGCACTCCGCAGTTCGCGCCCATTTTTTTGCATTCTTCGAGCATCTGTTCCCACTTTTCGAAGAAGCTCTTACGTCGGAAGAGTCCCGACAGGTCGTCAAACGTTGAATCCACTTCGAGCTTCCGGAGGACCTGGAGCACCTGGCTGTAGCTGGTCTCTAGGGCGGTTACTTCACCGTGGAGGTGTGAGAGGAGTTGGCGAATGCCTTTGAGATTCGCGTCCAATTGCTCCTGGTCCATAGGTCCTCCGGTTCGCTCGTGTGGTTTACAGGGAAGCGTAAGCTGGCCTGTTCGGTCGTTTTGTAAGATTCCGATGTCGGTGACCGTAAGCCCTACGCTTGCAGTCCATCGTCGCCTTACACCTGGATACTAATGCGTGAAGGGTGCCAGACGGATGACGCCTGATTTCAAGGGTTTATCCGGGCATAAATCGACCGGGACCCTGGGTTTCGAACGACACATGAGGTGGAAAAGTCGCGATTTCCAGGCAAACTAAAGTCTATGCACTTCTTTCTCCCACTACTGGTGATTGGTCTTGGCCTGTCCGCGTGTTCGTCGGTCTCTTTAGACCCCGATCGATTTGCGAGCCAAGCCGCCGACGCGAACCGCGACGAATCTCGGATCGAGGCGGCCCTTCGTCAGCTCTGCAACCGGGAACTCGGAGAGTTCTGCGAAAAAGAAGCGCGCATCTTACTCGAAAACGGGAAGACCGAGCTTGCCGTACTCGCCGCTGCCCGCGGCTGCCAAAAGGGACGGAACTCTTCCTGCGCGCTTCAAGGCGACATTCTTCTCGCCGAGGGCAAAATTCCGGAAGCCGCCCAGGTTCTCCTCTCGGCTTGCGAAGTCAAAACCGCTTTAGACGGCATCGCATGCCCGGGCGCCGGCGAGGCGGCGTATTTGACCAACGATCCGGTGAAGGCACTTCGTCTTTGGAAACGGGGCTGCGGGTTGGGGAACATGCTTTCCTGTTACTTTGAAGGTAAAGCGCATCGACTCGCCAACCGTATCCCGCCCTCGATTTCGCCGCTCAAACGCGCGTGCGACGCTTCGGTGCGTGGTGCTTGTTCCGAACTCGCGATCAGTCTCGCCTTGGCAGACAAGCTTGAGGAATCGTCCGAGAAATTTTCCCAAGACTGCGACCGGCGTTCACATCGGGCATGTCGCTGGCTTCCCCTT
>CAZAKW010000305.1:0-3672 GCA_964485835.1 uncultured Bacteriovoracaceae bacterium | reverse complement strand
GCCTCGACCATTTTCCGGAGAACAAGTTTCTGGCGTTCGATCGCGCGTTCTCGATGTCGATACGGGGAATAAAATCCGGGTCCGCGAACCAATCCCGCCATCAGCGCGGTCTCCCCGAGGTGGAGTTCGTTTAAATCCTTGCCGTAGAAAAGACGGGCACCTTCAGCGACACCATGGACCTCGTAAGATCCCACCTGGCCCAAGTAGACTTCGTTTAAATACCGTTCAAGGATTTCTTCCTTCGAAACTTTCCATTCAAGCATCAGGGATAAGAAAAGCTCGTTGAATTTCAAGAGCAGATTCCGCGTACGCCGGGCCATTAAGTTTTTCACGAGCTGGGCGGTAATCGTCGAACCGCCCTGGGCGAGGCGCGCGCTCTTTAAATTCACCCACAAAGCCCGGGCGATCCCGCGTGGATCCAATCCCTTGTGTTCGAGAAAGCGCGGATCCTCGATGGAGATCATCGCCTGCCAAATCGGTGCGGGGATATCCCCGAACTTCATCAAGCGGCGGATCTCCCGTTTCCCTTCCGGGTCGCTGCGCGAAAGCGTCGCGATCAGTTCCGGCTCGAGATAGATCTCGGGCACCTCGACAAATCCTTCCGCCGATTCAAGCTCGAGCCGAGAAAGGATCTTCCCTTTTTCGCCATCGAAAAAAAGCCGCACTTTTTTTCCTTCCGCGCCGAGCGCGGGATGGCCCGGGGGTAAGAGTTGCTCCGCGGGATAATCGAAAGGATGGAGAGTGATCTGGAGGCTGCCGGCTCCGAAGGGCGTAGACGTATAACCTAGCGCCTTAAAGCGTTTCAGTAATTTTTCGCGGGTAATCGACGGAGCGATTTTTTCCACGTCGGAGAAGAGACGCGTTGGAATGAACTCGTTTTCCCGATTGAATGCGGCTTCGAGTTGCTTAAACGCAATCGTGATGGTGAGTCCGAAAGCGACGATTAAGACCGCAAGAATGCCGGCGAAAATCGTGAGCACTTTTCGATGCCGGTAGAGCCAGTGTCTGATTGGTGTTGACGAGGTGCGTTCAAAGTCCATTTGGCGACTTGTAAGGTTGACGGTTTCAAACCGACTCTATACAAACCTTTCATTACCTAGATTTAGAGGAAATCCGATGAAAATCTCGATAAAAATGAAGGCCTTTGTCTGTTCGGTGATTTCGTTCTTCGCAGCCTCCGGCGCGCAGGCAATGGATCTCGATTGGTCCGGACAGTTCCAAGCGGAATCGGTGATGATCAATGGATATGGAGCCGAGACTTATAACGGCGTCCTTGGGGCGGCTGGGTCCGACGGATACGAACTGAATACGGCGGGAAGTAAGAACGCGAGATTTCAGACCCTTTTTCTTCGTCTTCGGCCGACGCTGGTCGTGAATGACAACGTTTCGATCAAGTCGGAGTGGTGGCTTGGAAACCCGATTACCGGTTTTTACGGCGTGGATTATCCAGGCGCGTCGCGTCCGGACCAACGTTACTATCATTCGACGTTTAACGGCGGATCGACGATTTCCGCCCAGAGATTCTGGGCTGAGTTTTTAACCGATATCGGAACGTTTCAAGTCGGGCGCGCCCCCCACCACTGGGGTCTAGGGATCGTCCACAATTCTGGTGATAATCTTTTCGATCGTTACCAGTCGACGGGCGACACGTTTAAGCTGATCTCCAAATTTGGTAACTTCACGGTCATCCCTGCGCACACGAAATACGTGATGGGGAACGCGGTTGGCGGCACCTGGTGCAGCGTGACCGGTGCAGGTACAAATTGCGCGGTAGCGGGAGACCATCCCGTCGGAGGCGCGTCGCTTTCCGAATACAGTTTCGGACTCAAGTACGAAAACCAGGACGAAGATTTCGAAGGCGGTGTGAATCTGATCCGCCGGATCGCTCGCGCTCAAACCGAATCGACCTTTATCAACGGCAAACCCGTCGGCGGGATGAACCTGACGATCTGGGATATTTACGGGCGTAAGAAGATGGGCAAATTTGAATTCGGGATTGAAGCGCCGATTTTCAACGGTGACCTTATCGGAATTCCCTATAAGGCGTTTGCGATCGCGACCGAGTTGAAGTTTCGCGCAAGCGATTCCTGGCAGATGTCGGCGAAAGCCGGAAAAGTTCCGGGGCAGCCGAACAGCCCGAGTGCCTCGACCGACAAGTGGTCGATGGTTTATCTGCATCCGAGTTACCGACTCGGTCTGCTCATGTTCAATTACAATTTCGCGAATTTCTCTGGAAATAATAATCCGAACAACGCGACTGCAACAGAGACACGATCCATCTACGATAACCCGATCACGAACGCGAATTATGTGATGCTCGGAACGGCGTTTACCGCGGATAAGTGGCGTTTCTCCGCCTCGTTTATTACGGCAAAAGCCGACGAAAGCGCCGTCACGGGCCAGCAGTTCTTTAACACCCTCAACCGTGCTTACAGCGACGTCGCCGGTGGCGCTGTGAAGGAGCAGGGGTCTTCCCTCGGGAGCGAGATCGATCTGGGCATTGCGCTGAACTGGGACGAGTATACGACGTTTGGGCTTGACGTCGGCTTCTTGTTCCAAGGCGATTTTTATAAATTCGGGAATGCGGCTGCCGATAACGATATCGGCACGGTTTTCGGCGCGGTTGGTTCTGTCGGCATCAAGTTTTAAGGATCGCTCCGGCGGCGGCGACTGGATTACTGAACGACGAAGTCCGAGAAGTAAACGTTGGTCACGACCGGGCTAGAGGTCGGCGGCAAATTTCGCTCTTCGCGCACTAAATCGTTCATCATTCCGACGATTTTTGAGCGTAGTAAATAGCGCCCTTGAACCGTGGCGAGTTCGTCAACCGACGTGTTGCCAAGCTCACGTAGGAGTTGGTCGAGGAATTTCGGAAGCCGGCTTTTCACGGCGCCTTCGAACTCGCTATCCAAGAGTTCCATGCCGATGGTCATCGTTACGTAATGCGCCTTCATTTGTTGAGGCGGACCGCCTGGAACTTGTACACCGATCGGAGTGGGTTTGAGATTCGCTTGAATCGGATCGAATGAAACGATCGTGCGTTTCATATCCGCGAGCGGCTTGGAAAATTCTTCGGTAATGCGCGCGCGCTCCGCCGTTTCGGTGACGACGGGACGTTTGTAGAGAATTTTTGTGTAAGCGAGGATGCCCAGGAGGCCTACCAACGCCAGCGTGTTCAAAACGCCAAGCAGCGTCCCTATTGGCAGGGATTTCTTTGGGGCTGATTCGGTACTCGCGTCTTTTTCAGCATCGGCCATTGGCTCCTATTCTGCCAGGGCCGGTCACGGGACACAACTGCTAGAGCTGGAGGGGCTCGTAACTGAGTCCGAGGTCCTCGGCGACGGGCTGGTAGACGCATTTGCCTAAGCAGATATTGACGCCTTTAAAGAGGGCAAGATCCTTAGCCACTGCGGATTTCCAACCGAAGTTCGCGATCATCATCGCGTACTTCAAGGTCACGTTCGTGAGGGCATACGTCGAAGTTCGAGGCACGGCTCCCGGCATGTTCGGGACGGCGTAATGGATGACTCCGTCGACCGCGTAGGTCGGATGTTCGTGGGAAGTCGGGCGGCACGTTTCGACCGAACCGCCTTGGTCGACAGCAACGTCGACGATCACGCCGCCGGGTTGCATTCGGGAAACCATATCGCGGGTGACGAGTTTAGGTGCTTT